>NZ_SMKU01000471.1 GCF_004349215.1 Actinomadura rubrisoli
CCGCGACCAACGAGATCTACACGAGCCTTATCGTCGGCAGCTTCAGATGTGTATAAGGGACACCCTCCCCCCGCACCGTGAAGGCGGGAACCCCGACCGCCTAGAGGAACGCCCGGTCACCGACGCGCCTGAGGTCGCGCCGCCCGTCCGCGGGCGAAAGCGCGACATGCCCCGGAAGCGCGACACCTTCGGCACCGCCGACCCGTGGAGCCCCCGGCCCAGCGGGGACCACGGGGGTGAAACCGCGGCGAACGACCGTTTCGCGCGGGAGTCGGAGGTGCGTTCTGTGAAAGTCGAGGTATTCGAGCGGATCGATCAGGTCGGGCGGAAGCGTTGGGACGACCTGGTGGTGACATCGGGAGCGCCGGTGTTCTACCGGTCGGAGTTCCTCGCGGCGTTCGAGAAGGTGCCGCTGCACGGGTCGCAGCGGCGGGCCTACGTGACGGGAAGCGATCGTGCCGGCGCGTTACGCTTCGCACTGCCCGTGCATGTGATGCGCGGTGTCGACCCGATGCGGGTGCTGGCCGACCATTTCCCGGCGCGCGCGGACGAGACGGTGCTGCTCAGCCATGTGTGGCACTGCTACGACACCTGGCTCCCGTCCGATGGCCTCGACGCCGAGGTGGTCGACGCGGCGGTCGGGGCGCTGCGCGACGTCGCGGCCGAGGCGGGCGCGTCGGCCTTCGGCTTCGTGAACGTCGAGGCGGACGGGGCGCTCGCCCGCGCCCTCGACGAGGCCGGCGTGCCGGGCGCCGACATCGACCGGCGCTTCAACGCCGATGTGTCGTCCTTCGGCGACCTGGACGACTACCTGGCGACGCTGGACGGCAAGCAGCGCCGGAACCTGCGGCGCTACCTGCGCCGGGCCGAGGACGCGGGCGTGACCACCACCATGATCGATCCCGCCGAGGGCGACCTCGACGGGTTCGTGGAGCTGGCGCGGGAGGGCGCGGCCAAGTACGGCAACGCCGACTACTACCGGCCCGGGGTGTTCCAGGAGTTCGTCCGGTCGCTCGGACCGGCGGCCCGGCTGCTGGAGATCAGGGTCGGCGGGTGCCTGGCGGGAGCGAGCATCGCGTTGCTGGACAGCCGCCGGGTGCACTGGTGGGCCTGCGGAAGCGACTACGAGGCGATCCCCATGGTGAGCCCGTTCTACCTGGCGTTCCTGAACATGCTCCGCGAGGCGATCGCCCGGGGCAGGCCGGTACTGGAGGTCGGCCGCCGCAACGAGGCGTTCAAGCTCAAGCACGGCCTGCGCGCCCGGACCGTCCGCGCCTACCTGGCCGACGTCGAGGAGGGGACGGCATGAGAGCACTGGTCAAGGAAGGCCCCCGCGCGGGCCTGCGCTGGGTGGAGGTGCCGAAACCCGCGCCCGGCGACGACGAGGTCCTGATCCGCGTGCTGAGCACCGGGATCTGCGGCACCGACCTGCACATCTACCAGTGGGACACCTGGGCGGGCGAGAACGTGCGGCCACCGGTCGTCCTCGGGCACGAGTTCGTCGGCGTCGTGGAGTCCGCGCCCGCCGGTTCCGGGCTGGCCGAGGGGACGCGGGTCAGCGGAGAGGGCCACCTGGCGTGCGGAGAATGCGGTACGTGCGTGTCGGGACGGCGCCACCTGTGCCCGAACAGCGCCGCCTTGGGGATCAGCCGCGACGGGGCGTTCGCCGAATACCTGACCCTGCCCGCGGTCAACGTGTGGTCGCATACGCAGCCCCTGCCGACGGAGACCGCCGCGGTCTTCGACCCGCTCGGCAACGCCGTCCACGCGGTCACCCACTTCGGCGTCACCGGCGAGGACGTGATCATCACCGGCGCGGGCCCGGTCGGGCTGATGTCGTCGGCGGTGGCGCGCTCCCTGGGCGCGCGGAACATCCTCGTCACCGAGCCGTCCGAGCCCCGCAGGAACCTGGCCGAGAAGATGGGCGCGACCCTCGCGGTGGACCTGGCGCCCGGCTCGGCGGACAGGGCCCGGTCCAGCCTGGGCATCGGGGACGGCTTCACCGTCGGCCTGGAGATGTCGGGCAGCGCGGACGGGCTGGACACCATCCTGGACCAGGCCGCGCCGAGCTGCCGCGTCGCCGCGCTCGGCCTGCCGTCCGACGGCCTGGAGATCGGCTGGTCGACCGTCGTCACCAAGATGATCACGCTGCAGGGCATCTACGGGCGGCGGATGTTCGCGTCCTGGCAGATGGTGGCCGGCATGCTGGCCGCCGGCCTGGACATCAGCCCGATGATCACCCACCGGTTTCCCTGCACCGACTACGAGCGGGCGTTCGCGGCCACCGCGAGCGGCGCCGCGGGCAAGGTCATCATGGATTGGAGCGAACCGTGCGCATCGGCATCGTAGGCGGAGGCATCGCCGGGCTCACCGCGGCGTGGCTGCTCGACCCCGAACACGAGGTGACCGTCCTGGAGGCCCGCGAGAGCGTGGGCGGCCATGCCGACAGCGCCGAGGTCGCGCTTCCCGGTGGCGGCACCATGCACGCCGACCTGGGGGCCCAATACATCTCACCTGTGGGTTTCCCCGCCCACGGCAAGCTGCTGGCCGCGCTGGGCCTGGCCGGCGACCGGCTGGCCCCGGCGCCGGTGACGCTGGCCGTCACCAACGCGGCGAGCGGGACCGCGCCGCTGCTGGTGAGCCCGCACGCCCCCGATCCGGGGCGCAGGCCGGTGCTGGGAAGCGCGTGGCGGGCGCTCAACGACCTGCTGGTCGCGGCCGCGGAGTTCAAGGCCGCGGGCGGCGCGTGGGACGTCCCGCTCGCCGACCTCATCGAGCCGCTCCAGGTCCCGCGCGTCCTCAAGGACCGGCTGCTCTACCCGCTGGTGGCCTACATCACCTGCTGCGCCAACGAGGAGGCGCCCGAAGTCTCGGCCCGTGCCGCCACCGACTTCTACCTGGCCGTCGCACCAGAGGCCGAAGACCACGCGCCGGTCTGGGCCAACCCGTCCGGCGGCATGCAGGAACTCGCCCGGAAGCTCTCCGCCGGCCTGCGCGGCACGGTGCGCACCGGCGCCCCCGCCGCCACCCTCCGCAAGCAGGGCGAGCACCTCCATATCGGCGACGGACGCGGCGGCGAGACCATCGTGGACCGGGTCGTCCTCGCCACCCAGGCGCCCGCGGCCGTCTCGCTGCTGTCCCACCTGGCCGGTACCGCGCCGCTGCGGCTGCTCCTCGCCCGGTTCGCCTACACCCAGGCGGTCGTCGCGCTGCACCGCGACCCGGCCTACATGCCCGCCGTTCGCCGGCACTGGTCGGTGGTCAACCTGGAGGTGCACGACGGCTGGGCCGAGGCGAGCAACTGGTACGGGCCCGTCCACGGCGCGCAGGTGTTCAAGAGCTGGATCACCTACCGCGACGCCCCGCCCGCTGACCTCATCGCCTCGCGCTCGTTCGATCACCTGGTCGTCACCCCCGCCGCCGTCCGGGCCCGCGCCCGGCTTTCCGAGCGGCAGGGACAGGGCGGCATCTACCACGCCGGAAGCCATCTGACCGGGATCGACAGCCAGGAGAGCGCCGTCGGCTCGGCGATCGACGTCGCCCGCCGGATCGATCCCGCCGGCCGGCGGCTCAAGGAGGTCTCATGAGCGGCAGGACCCGGTTCGACCGGCTGGCCAAGGTCTACGAGGACCTGGCCGCCACGCCCTTCCGCCGCCACCTGGAGATGCCGAGCGTGTTCGCCGCGCTCGGCGACGTGCGCGGCTCCGCCGTGCTCGACCTCGGCTGCGGCGCCGGGGACTACGCCCGCGCCCTCGCCCGGCGCGGCGCGACCAAGGTCGTCGGCCACGACCGGTCGCTCGGAATGATCGAGCACGCCCGCGGACGTGAGCGGACCGCTCCCCTGGGAATCCGGTACATCACCGATGAGCTGCGCGCCGACCTCCATCACGCCTTCGACGTCGTCCTGTCGGTGTATGTGATGCCCTACGCCACCACCAGGGACGAGCTCGCCGGAATCTGCGCGAGCGCCGCCTGGCTGCTGCGCCGGGGCGGGCTGTTCGTCACCCTTCCCATCCATCCGGACTTCCCCTACGACGAACCCGACTACTACCGCCACTACGGCTTCCGCATGTACAGCGGCGACCGGCCCGCCGACGGAAGTCCCGTCACGCTGGAACTCCTGTGCGGCGGCCATCAGGAGAGCGTCACGGCCCGCTACTGGAGCCACGAGGCCCTCGCCGGCGCGCTCTCCGATACCGGGTTCACCGAACTGGCGTTCCCTCCCTTCCAAGTGACGCCCGCAGGGGTCAGGGAACAGGGCCCCGACTTCTGGGACGGCTATCTGACCCGTCCCCACGCCACCATCATCGCCGCCAGGTCGCACGGTGCCTGAACGCCTGCTCGGAGGCGGGCACGGCTCCGGACGCACCGCACCGCGGGCACGGCCAGGTGGGCGTGCCCGCGGTGCGGGACGGGCGGTCAGAACTTGAAGCAGTCCGCGTACTGGAGCTGCCCGGCGAGGGTCGCGGGAACGCGGCCGCCCGCGTTGCGCCGCACCTGCGCCGCTTCGGTCTCATGCGGGGTGGTGGTCTTGCAGGACGTCGGCGAGCTGTGACCGGACATCAGGTAGTCGCAGCGTCCGTTGCGGTTGTCGGGCAGCCCGAGGGTGTGCGCGAGTTCGTGCGCGGCGATCCTGGGCGGGTAGAAGCCGTCGTTGACCGCTTGGCGTCCCATGTAGACGGTGCCCCGGCCGAAGCCCTGGGGAATGGCGCGCGGCCAGCCGTTGTCGGCGTACACCTTGATGGTGGCCTGCGCCCCGGTCGCGGGCTTGAGCTCGATCGCCGGCACGGCCTTGTTCCATGCGGCGGCGCCTTCGTCGACGGCCGCCTTGAACTCCTGGGCCTGGCTGGCGTCGTAGTAGATCGTGCGGACCGCGACGGGGGCCGCGGCCGACGCGGAACCGATGGCCGGCGCGGGCAGCGCGAAGGCCAGCCCGAGGGTGACGGCCAGCGCCGTCAGGATCTTGCGGAAGGACATGGGGAGCTCCTGCGAGACGAGGGATGGATCAGCTGCCGATTTGCTGGTTGATCCAGGACAGGTACGGCGCGATGCCGGTGTAGAGCGTGGTGGTCGCGCACTCGCCCCGGTTGTCGCCCGGGCCGTGCGTCTCGCCGACGAGCGTCCAGTCGCCGCGGGTGCCGGTGACCGCGGGCCCACCGGAGTCGCCGTGGCAGGCCGAGTGCGTCCGGTCGCCCGAGACGCAGACGTCGTTCGCGGTGCCGCCGCCGGCCCGGCAGTTGCCGCTGGGCAGGATGGTCAGGTCGATCTCCTGGAGGGTGGTGGCGTTCCTGCAGCTCGGCCAGCTCATGCAGCCGAAGCCGAGCAGCCGCACCGGGGTGTTCGGGGCGGGGTTGGACTGCGCCATCTTCACCGGGGCCAGCGTGGAGGGCGAGGACAGGTGCATCAGGGTGAGGTCGGTGCCCGGCCTGTTGACGCGCCGGTCGATCTGGCGGACCTCGCCACCGGAGCTCTTGGCGGTCGAGCCGATCCGGCCCGACGACGCCGAGCCGCAGTGGGTCGCCGTGACGATCCACTGGGGTGCGACCAGGCTGCCGCCGCAGCCGTTGCTCATCGCGACCATCCAGGAATACGTCTCGGTGGCGTTGCGCCCCCCGATGATCGGCTGGCCGCCGCCGGGAGCGGGAGGCACGGCGGCGTTCGCGGCGGGCGCACCATACATCGCAAGAGCGAGGGCGCTCGCGCCCAGCGTCGCTTGCATCAGCTTGCGCATGGCAATTTCTCCTGTTGGAAGTTCATGGACCACCGACGGTGCGGGTGGTCGGGCATGGCGTTGACGAGCCATGAGGTTCGGGGGCTGGGGGCTTCGCCTCTCATCGGCGGCCGCGGCCATGC
>NZ_SMKU01000472.1 GCF_004349215.1 Actinomadura rubrisoli
CCACCCCGCCCGGATAACGGTTCGTCCGCCCGGCTATCGACTCCTCACTATTGTCTGCCTGGTGGGCAGAGGAGAGGCGGGTCGCGGACGGGGCGGCGCCCTCCTTTGGGGAGTGATCGCCGAGATCTGCGTGGGCGGCTCCCTTTTCATCCTGCTCATGAGCCCGACCGCAAGGCGGGACGCGTTCTTCGGCCCCGACGGCTCGGTCGCGGTGCTGGTGACGGCCCTCTGCGTGACCGCGATCGAGATCGTCGCCGCGCTGCTCCTGCGCCGGGCGCGCCAAGGGATCCGCTGGGGCGTGACCCTTCCCGGCGTCCTCTGCGCGGGTGTCGTCGGCGCCATGAGCCTGGGAAACCTGACCTCGGGGCTGGTGTTCCTCCTCCTTCCCGCCGCGGTGGGCATGCACCTCGTCTCGATCTACGTGGCCAGGCAGAGGAGCCCCGCGATCCGGGCTTGAGAAGACCGATGGACGACGTCCGCGGGGTGGCCGAAGAGGTGCGTCGCGAGGATCCCGCTGGTGCGGAGGTCACCAGGGAGGAGGTGTACGAAGGCAGGCGGACCAGCGGTCACGGGGTCTCCCTGGTGGAACCCGTCATCGTCAAGGAGGCGACCTGGTAGCCGGCGCGTTCGGGCGTGTCAGTGGTCGGCCGTAGGGTCGGGCCATGTCGCGGCGGCGTTTCGAACAGGCCATGGAACTCATGCGGAACAGGGACCCGCAGGTCCGGGAGGACGCGTTCGACTTTCTGCGGGAGCACGCCGACGCCTATGTCGACGAGCTGATGGCGGAGTTCGCGGCGGAGCGGGACGATCCCGGCCTGCGCTGCTGGCTGCTGGAACTCATCGCCGAGGCCCGGTCCGCGAAGGCGCTGGAGGTGTTCCGCGACCAGTTGGAGAGCATGGACGAGTCGCTGCGGTTCTGGGCGGTCCGCGGGCTGGAGATGCTCGACAGCCGGGAGGCCGGGCACATGCTCTACCAGGCGCGCGCCAACGGCTGGATCTCCTGACGGCGCGGCGGGCCGCTCAGAGGAAGAGCGCGGCCAGGCGCGGCAGCCTCCCGTCGCGCGCCGGTCCGACAATCCGGATCTCCGGCGTTCCCTCGGGCGATGACCTGGGCAGGCAGCAGATATGAGATCGAGAGCGGGGCGCGCGGGCATGCGGGAGAGCGTTCGATGAGCGGCCTGGCCGCCGGTGTCGGCGGGCCGGTGCGGCGGGTGATGCGCGGGCGTGATCCGGGCGAGGAGCACCGGGCGTCGACGCCGCTGGAGCTGCTGTTCGACCTGACGTTCGTGGTCGCGGTCTCCCAGGCCGCGGCCCAGCTGCACCACGCGCTCGCCGAAGGGCACGCCGGGCCGGGGCTGGCGAGGTACGCCGCGGTGTTCTTCGCGATCTGGTGGGCGTGGATGAACTTCACCTGGTTCGCCTCCGCCTACGACACCGACGACGTGCCCTACCGGCTCCTGACGCTGCTGCAGATGGCCGGCGTGCTGGTGCTGGCCGCCGGTGTGCGCGCGGTGTTCGAGGACTCCGACTTCACCACGGTGGTGATCGGCTACGTCATCATGCGGGTGGCGCTGCTGACCCAGTGGCTCCGCGCCGCCGCCGAGCATCCCGAAGGCCGCGGCGGCGCGCTCCGGTACGCCGCCGGTATCGCCGTGGTGCAGGCGGGGTGGATCGCCCGGCTATGGGCGCCCGGGGCCTGGGCCTGGGCCACCTTCCTGGTCCTGGTGGTGGCGGAGCTGGCCGTGCCCGCGTGGGCCGAGTACCGGGGCGCCCCCACCACCTGGCACCCCGGGCACATCGCCGAACGCTACGGGCTGTTCACGATCATCGTCCTCGGCGAGGTGATCCTGGGCACGCTCGCGGCCGTCCAGTCCGCCGTGACCGACCACGGCGTGTCGGCTCCGGTGCTGCTGATCGCCGCGGGCGGCCTGCTGCTGGTCTTCTCCCTGTGGTGGATCTACTTCACCGGGGCCGACGCCGGGCTGACGACCCTGCGCACGGCCCTGTTCTGGGGATATGGCCACTACGTGGTCTTCGCCGCCCTGGCCGCGATCGGCGCGGGCCTGGAGACGGCCTTGGACGCCACCGAACACCACGGGCACATCTCCACCCGAGGGGCGGGTCTGGCGGTGGCCGTCCCCGTCGTGGTCGCGATGCTCGTCCTGGCCGTCCTGCACCGGGTGACCAGAACCGGGGCCGTGGGCCACGCCCTGCTGGTGGTCGCCGGTGTGCTCGTCGTGCTGGCCCTGGGATTCAGCGCTCCGTCCCTGAGGGTCGGCGGCGCCGTGCTGGGCATGGGCCTGGCCGTGGGCGCCACCCTGGCCGCCAACCTCTTCACCCTCCGCTCCGCTGGAAAGCGCCGACGGTGATGTCCGTTTGCGGCAACATTCAGTTTCTTGTGGACTACGTTCGCCTTTGCAGTGACTGTATGGGGCATGACCATTTACAGAGGGAGTAAAGCCATGTGGCGCACCCTGAGTCGTGTCTCGCTCGCCCTGTCGGTGGCGGCGTCGGCGGCCGTCCTGACGATGTCGCCGGCGTCCGCGTCGGCCGCCCCCGCTGGTTGCTCCGCCAATTCGCTGTGCGGCTGGTCGGGGAGCAACTTCACGGGGCCGATCACGACGTTCGGCGCGGGTGCGGGATGCCTGAACTCGCCGATCCCGCTCCGTTCGGTTGCCAACACCCACCCGGGAGGCGTGGGCGTCCCGGTCGTCCTGAGCGTGTACTCCGGCCAGGACTGCTCGGGTAAGCCTCTCGGCTCGGTGGCGGGCGGGCAGTCGCTCCCCTCACTGCCCGGCGTGGGTGTCAGCGTCATGTCCGTGTGGTGAAGACCCGCCGGCCCTGACGCGGGCGGCTCAGGTCGGGGACTGGGTCTCCTGGACGTTCCAGCCGTTGCCGTCCGGGTCCTGGAAGAAGACGAAGCGGCCCCAGGGGAAGTCGTGCACATCGCTGACCTCGACCCCGCGCCCGGCCAGCTCCGCCCGGGCGGCGTCGGCGTCGGTGACGACCAGTTGCAGGCTCTGGATCGAGCCCGGTTTCATCTCGGGCCCGAGGCCCGTGCCGATGCTGATCGAGCACGCCGACCCGGGCGGCGTCAGCTGGACGAAGCGGATCTCGTCGTTGACCTGGTGATCATGGTCGGCGTTGAAGCCGGCCTTCTCGGTGTAGAACGCCTTCGCGCGGTCCACGTCCGAGACGGGCACCTGCACCAGTTCCAGCTTGAAGTCCATCGCGTGTCCTCCTCCTCATGGGCCGCGCCCGCGACCCCGCCCCCGGTTCTATCGCGAACAAGTGTCCCCTGGCGATCTCGATTCATACTCTGAACTGGGCTTTTCGGCCGAAGGCCCGTCCCGCCCAGGGGCCTGCGGCATTCAGCCCGGCCCTCATCCCGTTGACGAATGCGCGGCATCGGCATTGCGCCGTGTTTGCCGGCTGTTACGCTGGGTGCTGCTCCCAGTGCACGTCAGAGGTGTCAACCGGAATTCGGCTGTCCAGAAATAGTGCGCCCATGGGACTTGCGGACGAACGGCAAGAGGAACGCGTGCGTCCGGTGCACTGGGCGTTGCTGGTGGCGGGCGCGGGACTGATCACGTTCGATACCAGGCTGGCGGTCGGCTGGGGGACTTTCGGACCGCTGTTCTATGTCAAGGAGCTGGCGCAGGTCGGGGCGTGGCTGCTGGCCGGGTTCCTGGTCGTCCGGGTGCGGCCCCGGCGACCCATGGGCAC
The DNA here is from genome assembly GCF_004349215.1 of Actinomadura rubrisoli. Taxonomy (GTDB): domain Bacteria; phylum Actinomycetota; class Actinomycetes; order Streptosporangiales; family Streptosporangiaceae; genus Spirillospora; species Spirillospora rubrisoli. The sequence goes on from NZ_SMKU01000472.1 coordinate 3,727, forward strand.
CATGATGATGTTGCTCGGGCTGCTGCTGGGCTGCACCGCCCCGGCCGCGTTCGCGCTTGAGGGCGGCGCGCGGGCGCTGCGGCTGCTGGTGATGGCGTCGTCCTGGCTGGTCACCTTCCAGCTCCCGCTGGGCGCGCACGTCTTCCTGTCCTACCCGACCGGTACGGTGCGGGACGTGGCTGGGCGGCGCGTGGTCGCCGGGGGCTACTGGCTCGGGGCGGTCACGGCCGTGGCGCTCGCGCTGGTCGGCGTCCCCCGGCCGGACGGGCCGTGCCGGGACGTGTGCGCGCCGGTCAATCCCGTCCACGAGCCCGTCCTGTCCGCGGTCGTGTGGCTGGTCCTGGCCGTGGGCGGCGGGATCCTGGTGCTCTTCGGCGCGTCCGTCGTCATCCGGCGCTACCGGCGGGCCGGGTGGCGGGAGCGGCGGGTGCTGGCGTTCCCCACGGTCGCGATGATCATCACGGCGGGGCTGTGGACGGCGGTGAGCGTGCAGGGCGCGCTGATGCCGTGGTTCAGCCACCCCGTCTTCGACCGGACGCTCGCCGCGGCGCAGTTCGGGGCGGTGGCGTCCATCCCGGCGGCGTTCTTCATGGGCCTGCTCCGGGAGCGGCTGGACGAGGCGCGGGTGTCGGACCTGGTCCGGGAGATCGCCGAGCTGCCCCCGGGGCGGCTCCAGGCGAAGTTGGCCCAGACGATGCACGACCCCCGCCTGCGGATCCTGTTCCCGCTGGAGGACGGGTACCTCACCGCCGAGGGCGCGCCCGTCCGGCTGCCCGGCGGGGACTGCGAGATGGCGGTCACCGTGATCGGGGATCCCGGCGACCCGGTGGCGGTCCTGGTCCACGACCACAGCCTGAACGCCGAGCCCCGGCTGCTGGAGGCGGTGACCGAGACGACCCGGCTGGTGCTGGAGAACACCCGGCTGCAGGCGGTCGCGCGGGCCCACCTCGCCCAGGTCCGGGCGCTGCTCGCGCGGATCGTGGCGGCCGAGGACGAGGCCCGGCACCGCCTGGAGCGCGACCTGCACGACGGGGCGCAGCCCCAGCTCGTCTGGGCCGGGGTGGAGCTCGCCCGGGTGCGGGACGCGGCCGCGCGGACCGTCCCGCCCGAGCACCGCCGGGAGGTCGACGACGCGATCGACGAGGTCGAGGCGCGGCTGCGCACCGCCGTGCGGTCGCTGCGGGAGCTGGCCCGGGGCATCCATCCGGCGGTCCTGACCAGCGGGGGGCTGCGGGCCGCGCTGCGCGAGCTGGTCCGGTGCGCCGACGGCCCCGCCCGGCTGCACGCGGACCACCCGCTGAAGGACCTGCCGCAGCCGATCGCCCTGACCGCCTACTTCGTGGCCGGCGAGGGGCTGACCAACGCGTTGCGGCACGCTCGCGCCGACCGGATCGACGTCACCGCCGATCTGGCCGGAGGCCGGTTGACGGTCCAGGTCGCCGACGACGGGGTGGGACGGGCCGCCGCCCGGCCGGGGTCGGGGCTGGCCGGGCTCCAGGACCGGGTGGCGGCCGTGGACGGCACCCTGGAACTGCTGTCGGAGCCGGGGAAGGGGACCGTGCTGACGGCCGTGCTGCCGTGCCCCGATCACCGTCCGCAGGAGTAGGTGAAGGCGGCCTTGTCCTGGAGCGGGGCGTCGCCGAGGACGGTCAGGGTCGCGGTGAACCGGTGCCGGCCGGTCCCGTGGAGCCTCCACAGCAGGTGGACGGTCGTGCGGGTGCGGCCCTTCTCGACGGCCTGGCGGCGGGGCGGCTCGGGGCCGTCCTCGTCGCTGCGCCACCACTGGTAGGCGATATGGCCGGGCGCGCCGTTGGTGGTGAGCGTGCCGGTGACGTTGACCTCGTCGTCGCAGCGCGGGCGGGAGGTGTCCACCCGGGCGTCCACGGCCGTCACCGCCAGGTCGCCCTGCCGGGCGGGCCGGTGCGTCCAGGCGAACAGGCCCCCGGCCACGGCGGCGGGGAGCAGCAGCGCCCCCAGGAGGCGGCCGGCGCGGCGTCGCCGGCGCCGCGGCTTGGGCGGGACGTAGGTGGTGCGGAACCGTTCGGGGACCGGGGCGCGGGGCGCGTCGGTGGTGGTC
>NZ_SMKU01000473.1 GCF_004349215.1 Actinomadura rubrisoli
GGTGCCGACGATGGGCAGGGTCAGGGTGGGGCGCGTCTACGACGAGCCGGCGTCCTCGGACGGGGTCCGGGTCTTGGTGGACCGCGTGTGGCCTCGCGGGCTCGGCAAGGACAAGGCGCGCGTCGACGAGTGGTGCAAGCAGGTCGCCCCGTCCACGGAGCTGCGCAAGTGGTACGCGCATGATCCCGAGCGGTTCGCGGAGTTCACCCGGCGCTACCGGTCCGAGCTGCGGGAGCCCGAGCGGGAGCGGGCATTGGAGCATCTGCGGGGACTGGCCCGGGACGGGACGGTGACGCTGCTCACCGCCACCAAGGACGTCCGGATCAGCCAGGCCGCCGTGCTGGCGGAGATGATCGGCTGAGGCGGTCAGCGGCGGGCGAGACGGCGCTCGCCTCCGGGGCCCTGTTCGTAGGGCAGGCCGTAGTGGCGGAAGACGGCCTCCTCGTCCTCGGCGGGCAGGACGTCGTCGGTGCCCATCGACGGGCCGTCCTTGACCAGCGACTTGTCGTAGTTGACGCGCACGTAGCCGGGCCCGACGGTCGCGTCGCCCAGGGGGACGAACACCAGTTTGCGGCGGGTGGGCAGGCCGACCTCGACGGTGGCCATGGCGGGCTCGTCCGTGCTGGTGTTGACGTAGACCGCCTCCAGCGTGCCGATCTTGTGCCCGCCGGTGTCGAGCACGTCGTGGGTGCGCCATTCACGGATATCGGCTGCCTGAATCATGGGGCCTACGTTCCCCGCCGATGGCCGTCGAATCCGCCCCGGCCGGAGCGTTCACCTGGGGAGACTGAAGGTGAGCCTGGCCGCCCGCCCTTTCTCGCCGGTGGCCCAGCAGCCGCCGTCGGAGGCGCAGTCCACGGTGTCGAAGCCGCCGGTGTCGAACCGCGTCCACGAGCGGCCGCCGTCCAGGGTGCCGTCGCTGCCCGTGGGGCCCACGGCGAGCGCGGCGGGGCCGGTGTAGGCCGGCCACGTCACGCCGGACCGGTACTCGGCCGGGGGACGGGGCGCGAGGTGCCAGGTGCGGCCGCCGTCGCTGGTCGTCGCGGCGGCCGAGGGGGACGGCTCCCCGGGACGGTAGTCGCCGCCCACGGCGATGCCGTGCCGGGTGTCGCGGAACGCCACCGCGAACACGCCCTGGGACGCGCCGCTGGGCAAGGGGGTGTCGGACACGGTCCAGGTGAGGCCGCGGTCCCGGGAGTGGAACACCCGCGACCGGGCCGCGCCACCGGTGGCGAGCCAGACGTCCCGGCGGCCGTGGCCGACCAGGCATTGCCCGCTGGCGGCGAACGCGGCCTCGCCCGGCAGCGCCTCGGGCATGCCCTTGCCGGGCAGGACCCGCCAGCTTCGTCCCGCGTCGCTGGTGGCGATGAGCCGGAACCGCCCGTCCACGGGGTCGCTGACCGCCAGCCCGTGCCGGGAGTCGGAGAACGTCATGCAGTCGTAGAACGCCTTGGGGTGGTCGTTCTTGAAGCCGAGCGTCCAGGTGCGTCCGCCGTCGGAGGTCCGGTAGACGCGGGACGCGTCGCCCTCGCCGATGGCCAGGACCACGGCCCGGTCGGCGTCGAACGCCTCGATGTCGCGCAGTTCCAGGCCCGCCGCGTCGGCCGGGCCGACCTTCCGCCAGGTGCGCCCGGCGTCGGTCGTCCGCAGGACGGTCCCGCCGCTGCCCGCCGCCCAGGCGACCTTCCGCCCGACCGCCGCCAGCCCCCGCAGCCGCGAGTCGGTCCCGGTCGGCGTGAGCCGCCACTCCGGCTTGATCCGGGGCGCGTCCCCGCCCGGCTGCGCGGCGGCCGGTGCCGCGAGGGACGCCGCGACCACCGCCCCGCAGACTCCGGCGAACGAGATCTTCCGGACCATCGCGAGCATCGGTTTCATGCGTCGCAAGCTAACGAATGGTGATCAAGCCGTCCAGGCCCACAGCGGGGCGACCGCGGCGCGTTGTCGTGTCGCGGGCCGTCCCGTTCGTCTAGGGGGTGTACGACGGCCAACGGGGCCCGCCGTTTCGACGCAGGGAGGAGCGCATGATGAGACCGGGTATGGACACCATCGGCTGCCCGCTACCGACCGGGGTGAGGTCATGAAGTACGTGCTGATGTTCGTCGAGACCGAGCAGTTCGCCGGCGAGCTGCGGGCCATGAGCGATGAGGAGCGGCAGGCGGCGTTCGAGCGGGTCGGCCAGTGGTTCGCCGAGCACGCGGGCCAGATCACCCACCACGCGCACCTGCATCCGGCCGAGACGGCCACCACGATGCGGCTGGGCGGCGGCGAGGCGGTGGTCACCGACGGCCCGTTCGTCGAGGGCAAGGAGGTCGTCTCCGGCTACGCCGAGATCGAGGTCGCCGACCTGGACGAGGCGATGGCAATCGCGCGGTCCTGGCCCGCCTGTCCGCTCATCGAGATCCGGCCGATCACCTGAGCATGGACGGAGCCCACCCGAGCGCGGGCGGCACGCCTTCGCCGGCGGACGGTGCGCACGCCGAGCTGGCCCGCGTGGTGCGCGAGCACGCGGGCCGGCTGACGGCGTGCCTGGTGCGGGTCCTGGGCGACTTCGCCGCCGCCGAGGACGTCGTGCAGGACGCCGTGGAGACCGCGCTGCGCCGCTGGCCGGACGAGGGCGTCCCCGACCATCCGGACGCGTGGCTGCTGACCGTGGCACGCCGCCGCGGGCTGGACGTGCTGCGCCGCCAGGCCGTCTACCGCGACAAACTCGCCCGGCTCAGCTCGCCCGTCCACGCCGAGCCCGACGACCGGCTCAAGCTGATCTTCACCTGCTGTCATCCGGCGCTGCCGCGCGAGGCGCGGATCGCGCTGACGCTGCGGACCGTGTGCGGGCTGACCACCGCCCAGATCGCGGCGGCGTTCCTGGTGCCCGAGACGACCGTGGCGCAGCGCATCACGCGGGCCAAACGCAAGATCACCGAGGCGGGCGTCCCCTACCGCGTCCCGCCGGACGCCGAGCTGCCCGAACGCCTCGACCAGGTCCTGGCCGTCATCTACCTGCTGTTCAACGAGGGGTATCTGACCAGCGGCGGCGACCGCCCGCACGCGCGTGACCTGGCCGACGACGCCGAATGGCTCGCCGCCACCCTGGCCTGGCTGATGCCCCGGCAGCCCGAGGCCCTGGGGCTGCTCGCCCTCATCCGCCTCCACCAGGCGCGCGTCGGCGCCCGCTTCGATCCGGACGGCGCCCTGATCCCGCTCCGCGACCAGGACCGCGGCCGCTGGGACCACGGCGCCATCCTGGACGCGACGCGCCTGATCGAGCGGGCCGCCGCCGCCCGCAGGCCCGGCCCGTACCAGGTGCAGGCGGCCATCGTCGCGTGCCACGCCGAGGCTCCCACCTGGGACGAGACCGACTGGCCGCAGATCGTCGTCCTCTACGACATGCTCCTGGCCCTCGCCCCGACCCCGGTCCACCGGCTGCACCGCGCAATCGCCCTGCACCACCATCCCGGCGCCCGCGGCGGCCCCCGCGCCGCCCTCGCCGCGCTGGACGTCCTCACCCCCGCCGACCGGCGCGTCCTTGAGCGCTACCCGCTGTACCACGCCACCCGCGCCGAGCTCCTGCGCGCCCTCGGGCACCCCGGCGAGGCCCGCGCCGCCGACCGGCGCGCCCTGGAGCTGGCGACCAACCCGGCCCAGCACGCACTGCTCGCGGAGCGTCTCGGCTAAGGCGTGGTGAGGGCCGCGAAGGCGGTCGCGCGGGCCCTACCAGGTCACCGGGAGTTCGGACGGGCCGTGGAACAGGGAGTTCTTCCGCCACGGGATCTCCGAGGGGGCGACGGCCGGCCGCAGGCCGGGGAACCTGCGCGCCAGACTGTCGAGCGCCACCCGCAGCTCGGCGCGGGCGAGGTGCACGCCCAGGCAGAAGTGCGTCCCATGCCCGAACGCCACGTGCTTGTTGTCGGGGCGCCCGAAGTCCATCTCCTGGGGATCGGCGACGACCTCGGGATCGTGGTTGGCCGCGATCAGGGACGCCGCGACCATGCTCCCCGCCGGGATGAGCACATCGCCTATCGTCACGTCCCGGGTGGCGAGGCGCGGATTCGTGACCCGCAGGACGGGCTGTGGCGCAGCAGTCCTCCACCGCCGCCGGCACCAGCCCCGGGTCGCGGTGGAGCGAGGCGTACAGGGCCGGGCGGCTCAGCAGCGCGTGCAGTCCGTTGGCGAGCTGGTTCAGCGTCGTCTCGTGCCCGCGACCAGAAGCGTGACCCCCAGGGTGACCACCTCGGCCTCGGTGATCGGCTCCTCCTCGTCACCGCCGGCGGCCAGCAGCGCGCTGAGCAGGTCGTCCGCGGGCTCCTCGCGCTTGGCGGCGACCAGCGCGACGAGGTCCCCCTGCAGCGCCCTCCGCGCCTGGAGGACCTCCTCCTGCGGCGGGCCGCCCACGGACATGATCGCGTCGGCCCATCCGTGGAACGCTTCGCGGTCCTCGTACGGCACGCCGAGCAGCCCGCAGATCTCCGCGATCGGCAGCGGCGCGCACAACGCCTCGACCAGGTCCACCGGCGGTCCGGTCGCGGCCATCCGGTCCAGCAGCCCGTCGACGACGGCCTGGATCTCCTCGCCCATCGCCTCGACCCGGCCGCGCGTGAACGCCTTGGACACCATCCGCCGCAGCCGGGTGTGCTCGGGCGGATCCAGGTTGAACAGCGTCCTGCCGGACCCGACGTGCTTCCTCGGCAGGTGCTTGCGGGCCCCGGGCCCGGCCGTGTGCGCGCAGCTGAACGCCGGATCGGGCAGGATCCGCTGGGCGTCGTGGAAGCGGGTCGCCGCGTAGCCGGCCTCGCCCGACAGCATCATCACCCGTGTCACCGGCCCCACCGTCCGCAGCTCGGTGATCGGCGTGAGGTCGCGGCCTTCGTCGACGGTCATCCCACGTCCCTCCCGCGCGCCTTCGGCTGATCGGCGGAGAGGTTCCACGCGATGATGCGTTCCGGCCGGATCCGGATGAGCTCCTCGCTGTAGTAGCGGGCGATGCGCTCCTGGTCGTCCAACGCCTCGGCCCGGCCGCGGATCTCGACCCCGCGGCCCTGGCCCGGACGCGCCGCTCCGGAGCCCTCGGCCGGCGCCACGTCGTCGATGATGAACGCCACGCGCGGATCGGCGAGCACGTTGCGGTACTTCTGGGTGGTGCCCAGCCGGGGCCCGCCGATGTCGATCGTGCCGTCGGCGGTGTTGAACCGGAACGCCACGGGCCGCACCTGAGGCGTCCCGTCCGGTCCGATGGTGCTGAGGCGGCCGAGCGGCTGGTCGAGGATGTACTTGATCTCCGTGTCGCTGAACGGCTGGTCCGAGTGCATGTCCGTCCCTTCCGGGCGTGCGCGAGCGCTGGCGGGCCGGTCACCAGGCGCCGATGACGGCGCCGATGACGGTGAAGACCACGGTGTGGAAGCCGACGTCGATGGCGATCAGCCGGGGCGGGCGGGCCTCGAACGCCATCGAGCTCAGCAGCGCGCCGGCGGCGACGCAGAGCCCGGTGAGCAGGCCCGCGAGCGCGCCCGCGGCGAGGCCCGCGTCCCGGCCGAGCAGGAGCGCGAGCACGAAGGCCCCCGCCAGGGACGTCGCGAAGGCCAGGACGAACAGCGCGGGCAGCCGGCGGCGGCGCATCTGCTCGGCGCTGAGGCCGACGTCGCGTTCCCAGTACGTGCCGAACATGATCGGGGAGTGCCACAGGCCGGCGATGGGGAGCCGGGTCACGGCGGCGACGGTCACGGCGAGGTAGTTGACGTCGCCAGGGTCGGTCAGTGCGCTCATCGGGGCTCCGCGGGGTGGGGAGGGC
>NZ_SMKU01000474.1 GCF_004349215.1 Actinomadura rubrisoli
GACCCCTGGCAGACCCCGCCCCCACCCTTCTCCTGACCAGGACACCATCAGCGGAAGGCGTTCACGGCTCCACGGCCACCACGCCGGCGAGCCCGCCGAACCGGGCCTTGGCATCGCGGCTGACGACCGCCCGGCCCGTCTCCACGGCATGCGCGGCGATGATCAGATCGTGCGCGCCACGCGGGGCTCCGGCCCGGCGCACGTCGGCGATGAGCCGCGCGTGGTGCGTGGCGGTGGCCTCCGAATAGTCGAGGACCTCGATCACCGAGGTGATCGCCACGAGCGCGCGGGCCCGCTCGGCGGCCCGCTCCGCCGAGTCCGCGAGCTCGATCCCGACGCGGTACTCGGCGATCGTCACCGCGGCGACGGCCAGCTCATCGTCATCGAAGGCCGGCCGGTCGACGGTGCCCCGCTCATACGCGATCAGCACATCGGTATCGAGGATCAGGCGTCGGCCCATGGGTCGCCCTCATCGGTGACGAGAAGGTCCCGCGCGGCGGCCACGTCCGCCTCGAAGCGGTCGTCCGGCGGCGCGATGTCCGCCAGCGCCGCCCGGAGATCAGCACCCGTCCGGCGGCGAGCCGGCCCGATCTCGGCGACGGGCCGATGCCCCCGGGTGATCGTGATGGTCTCGCCGTGCTCGATCGCGTCCAGCAGGTCCGAGAACCTCCGGGACGCCTCGGTCGCTGTCATGGTGCGCATGGGGCCAGCATATCTGATAATCAGATTTCTTCGGCGGGGTGGTCAGCGGAAGGCGTCGAGGCCGGTGATGGCCTTGCCGAGTGTCAGCAGGTGCACTTCCTGGGTGCCCTCGTAGGTGAGGACGCTCTCCAGGTTGTTCATGTGCCGGATCACCGGATACTCCAGCGTGATCCCGTTCGCGCCGAGGATCGTGCGCGCCTCGCGGGCCACGTCCAGCGCCGCGCGCACGTTGGCGAGCTTGCCGAACGAGACCTGCTGCGGGGTGGCCCCGCCCTCGTCCTTGAGGCGGCCGACGTGCAGGGCGACCAGGCCGGCCTGCCCCAGCGCGACCTCCATCCACGCCAGCTTCTCCTGCGTGAGCTGGAACGAGCCGATGGGCTTGCCGAACTGCTCCCGCGTCCGCGCGTACTCGACCGCGGTCTCGTAGCAGGAACGCCCCGCGCCGATGGCGCCCCACAGGATCCCGTACCGCGCCTCCGACAGGCAGCCGAGCGGCCCCTTCAGCCCCTTCACGCCGGGCAGCACGGCCTCCGCGGGCAGCCGGACACCGTCCAGGACGAGCTCGGACGTGACGGACGCGCGCAGCGACAGCTTCCGGTGGATGTCGCTCGTGGTGAAGCCGGGGGTGCCCGCCGGGACGAGGAAGCCGCGGATCCCGTCGTCCGTCCTGGCCCAGACGACGGCGATGTCGGCGACCGACCCGTTGGTGATCCACATCTTGGCGCCGTCCAGGACCCAGTCCGCGCCGTCCCGCCGGGCGCGGGTCAGCATGTCGCCGGGGTCGGAGCCCCGGTCGGGCTCGGTCAGGCCGAAGCAGCCGATCGCCTCGCCCGCCGCCATCCTGGGCAGCCACTCCGCCTTCTGCGCCTCCGACCCGTACTTGTGGATCGCCGTCATCGCCAGGGACCCCTGGACGGAGACGAAGCTGCGCAGCCCCGAGTCGGCGGCCTCCAGCTCGCGGCACGCCACCCCGTACGCGACCGCGCCCGTCCCGGCGCAGCCGTACCCGTGCAGGTGCATGCCGAGCAGCCCCAGCTTGCCGAGCTCAGGCGCCAGCTCGCGGACCGGGAACGTCCCCTCCTCGAACCAGCCGGCCAGTCGGGGCGCGATCCGCTCCGCCACGAACGCCCGCACGGTGTCGCGGACCATCCGCTCCTCGTCGGTGAGCTGGTCGTCGACGCGCAGTACGTCCATGCGGGGCATCCTCTCTCCGGCGCGGATAACGCCGTCAGGGTACGACGGCCTCCCGGGCAAGGGTCGTATCAGGGACCGATCAGGGCGAATCCCGATGTCAGACTCCGTCGCGGCTGGGCATGATCGAGGTATGAACATGGAGAAGAACATCACCACGGGCAAACAGCTGCGCCGCACCCACGAGGGCCGCATGGTCGCCGGGGTCTGCTCCGGCGCGGCGAGGTACCTCGGCGTGGACGCCAACCTGGTCAGGCTCGGCCTGGGCGTCTTCACCCTCTTCGGCGGCGCCGGCATCGCGCTCTACGCGATCGCCTGGGTGCTCGTGCCGGAGGAGGGCGCGTCCACGTCCGTCGCCGAGGACCTGTTCAAGAAGGCCGGCGACTCGCCCGCCGTCCAGGACGCCGTCCAGAAGACCAAGGACGCCGTCGGCAAGAACCGCACCCGCGCCTGACCGGCCGCGGCTAAGGCGCGGGCGCTGAGCGGCGGATGCCCGCGGGCTGATCGTCGCCGAGGGCGCCCGCGGCGTGCGGCGGCGCCTGGCCCGGGACGTCCGCGGGGGCGGCGTCCGGGAGGACGACGGCCGGCCCGGCGCTCTCGCGCATCGAGGACATCACGCCGCCGCGGATCTGGTTCCAGACCAGCGTGAGCATCGCGGCGGCCGACAGCCCGAGGACGCCCGCCAGCGCGACCACCGTCTCGGGGCCGAGGACCTGCGCCGCGGCCCCGCCCGCCAGGATGCCCAGGCCCTGGCCCGCGAGGATGCCCGACTGGGCGAGCCCGAACGCCTGGCCCCGGCCCGCGGGGGGCACCGCCGCCACGAACGCCGCGTTCGCCGCCAGCTGGTACGCGCTGCCCGCCCCGGCCAGCGCCCAGAGCACGACCACCCCCCACAGTGGCGGATGCGTCCCCGACCCGATGAGCGGCAGGCACGCGAACATCGACATCCAGCCCATCGCCCGCAGCCGGTTCGTCGGCCGGACGAACCGGCTGAACAGGAACGCCCCCACCACCATCCCCGTCGGCATCGCCGACATCAGCAGCCCCACCGTGACCGCGCTGCCGCCGAACGTCGCCGCGTACGGCGCGGCCAGGCCCTCGGGGATCACGTAGAACGCGCACAGCCAGGCGAACGACACCAGCGAGCGCAACTTGGGGTCGCCGAACACCAGCCGCACCCCGTCCCGCGTCCCGCGCCAGAGGCCGAGCGACTCGCGCTCGCGCCGCCTGGGCGCCGCCCGCGCCCGCAGGCCCCCGACCAGGATCACCGCCGACAGGCCGAACGTCAGCGCGTCCAGGGCGAGCGCCTCGTACGTCCCGACCACGGCCACGATCGCGCCGCCCGCCAGGAAGCCGAGCATCTGCGCTCCCTGGTGGGTGATGTTGTTGATGGCCGAGCCCGCCACATATCTGTCACCCTCCAGCACGTCCGGCAGGACGGCCGCGCGCGCGGCGGTGAACGGCGCCCCCAGCAGGACGGTCAGGAAGACCAGGGCGCAGAGGCCCCAGATCGGCATGGCCGTGACCGCCATGACCGCCACGATCACCGCCCGCAGGACGTCGCAGACCACCATCACGGTGCGTCGCGGGAACAGGTCGGCGAGACCCGACAGGACGGGCCCGCCCACGATCGGCGGGATGTAGGTCAGCGCATACGTCAGCGCGGTCAGCAGGGCCGAGCTAGTGTGCTCGTACACCAGGACGGCCAGCGCCACCTGCGCGAGCTGGTCGCCCACGAACGACAGCGCCTGCGCCAGCCAGAGGGCGCGGAACTCCCCGACCGCGAACACCTCGCGGTAGGTCGCCTGCTCCTCCGGCGGACGCCGATGCCGGCCGGTCTGCCTTCCCGCCACGCACGCTCCCCTGAGTTGGGCGTCCCACCCATTAACTCACGCTGCGTGGCAGTAATGTGACCTACCGTGCCCAATTGATGAAACCCTTTTGCGTACGGGTCAGTATCCGAGCTCGTCCAGGCGGTGGTCGTCGATTCCGAAATGATGCGCGATCTCGTGCACCACGGTGATCCGGACCTCCGAGACCACCTCGTCCGGGGTGTCGCAGATTCGCAGGATCTCCCGGCGGTAGATCGAAATGTGATCGGGCAGGACCCCGCCGTACCAGTCACCGCGCTCGGTGAGGGGTACGCCCTGATAAAGGCCGAGCAGCCCCCGCTCGGGCGCGTCGTCCTCGACGATGATGACGACGTTGCGCATGTGGGCGGTCAGCTCGGGCGGGATGGTGTCCAGGGCCTCGCCGACCAGGGCCTCGAACGCCTCGCGCGACATGTCGATCACACAGCCATTCTGCTCGACAGAAGGAGGCCCCGTGCCGCGGACGAACGTCCGGTCCGTCCTCGCCGATCGCCTGCCCTCGGCAGCCCGCCGCCCGCTGAGGTCGGCGGGCCGCCATCTGCGCTCGGCGGGGCGGCGCCTGGCTCCGGCGCGCAGCCGTCTCCGCGCCGCCCTGCGCAGCCGGACGGCCCGGACCCTGCTCGTCCTCGCCGTCGGCCTCGCGGGCGGCTACGCGGGCCTCCTCCTCGGCGGGCACGCCACGACCCCCGTCGGCCCCACCGACGTCCGGCTCGCCCTCCAGCCGTCCCTCGGCGGCGGCACCACCCTCCAGCTGCCGCCCCTCGGCGCCCTGCACCTCGACACCCACTGGGGCCCGATCTCCCTGGAGGCCCGCGTCACCAACCTGCGCCCGGACGAGGCCCGCAAGCTGATCGAGAACGACGCCGAACTCGACCGCGTCACCGACCAGATCGCCGTCGAGATGCGCCACGGCGTGACCGTCATGCTCGTCCGCGCCATCGTCCTCGCCCTCGGCCTCGGCTTCCTGGCGTCCCTGGCCCTCTTCCGCTCCTGGCGCCGCGCCCTGCTCAGCCTCGCCGCGTCCGCCACCGGCCTCGTCGCCGTCACCGTCGCCGCCCTGCTCACCTTCAACCCGCAGTCGGTCGCCGAACCCCGCTACACCGGCCTGCTCGCCAACGCCCCCCAGGTCGTCGGCGACGCCCGCAGCGTCGCCGCCCGCTTCTCGGTGTACCGCGCCCAGCTCGCGCACCTCGTCGGCAACGTCTCCAAGCTGTACGCCGCGACCTCCACCCTCCCGACCTACGAGCCCGACCCGTCCACCCTCCGCGTCGTCCACGTCTCCGACATCCACATCAACCCCGCCGCCTGGAACGTGATCCGCTCCGTCAGCACCCAGTTCCAGGCCGACCTGATCATCGACAGCGGCGACCTCATGGACCACGGCAGCAAGGCCGAGGACAAGTTCGCCGACGCGATCTCCGACCTCAAGATCCCCTACGTCTACGTCCGCGGGAACCACGACTCCAGGAACAGCCAGCGGGCCGTCGCCCGCCAGAAGAACGCCGTCGTCCTCGACAACGTCACCCGCGAGGTCGAGGGCCTGCGCATCTACGGCGTCGGCGACCCCCGCTTCACCCCCGACAAGAGCACCCGCGACGACTTCGTCGGCGCCGACCAGCTCCGCGCCGAGGGCCTCGTCCTCGCCCAGAAGCTCCGCGACACCGGCGCCCTCCCCGACATCGCGATCGCCCACGACCCCAGCGAGAGCGAGGCGTTCTCCGGCCTCACCCCCCTCATCCTCTCGGGCCACACCCACAGCCGCTCCACCAAGCTCCTGCCCACCGGCACCCGCCTCTTCGTCCAGGGCTCCACCGGCGGCGCCGGCCTCCGCGGCCTCGAACGCGAACAGCCCACCCCCATCGAGCTCTCCGTCCTGTACTTCAGCCGCGCCACCCACCGCCTCCAGGGCTGGGACGACCTGCGCCTGGGCGGCCTGGGCCTCACCTCCGCCCAGATCGAGCGCCACCTGGAACCCGACCCCGACCGCGCCATCAAGCCCC
>NZ_SMKU01000475.1 GCF_004349215.1 Actinomadura rubrisoli
GGCCTTATCGTCGGAAGCGTCAGATGTGCATAAGAGACAGGGGCGGTGGGCGGGGCCGCGCCGCGAACGGCCCCCAAGGCCGCACGCGCAAGGCGCGGCGGCCGTCCACGGTCCCGCCCTGCGGTGGGCGGGCCCCGCCACGCACAAGCCCCCCGCGCGCAGCGCGGGGGGCCTTGACTCTGTAATGAAACTCCTCGACGCCGGGGTGGTCCGGGCTAGCTCGCCTTCTGCTCGTCGTTACGGTCGGTGAGCTGGTTGCGGATGGCTCGGGCCTGCTGGACGCGGTTGCGGGCCTGCTCTGCCCAGAAGTGCTCCCCGTTCATCAGGCCGCTCCCGAGGTACTTCCACCGCCCGGTGGTCACCGTGGCCCGGTTCGGGTCGGGCTCGGGGTGTCCCTCGGCCTGGCGTGCGGCGTGTGCGGCGTGGTCGGCTCGGGCCTGGCGTAGCTGGGTGAGGGTGACCGAGTAGCGGCGGGACTTGGACGAGAAGTGCCCTCCATAGCCGAGCATGTGGGCCCATCCCCGTAGCCGTAGCTGGTGGTAGGCGGGTAGGTCGGCCAGGGCGAAGCACGTCCAGATCATGCGGCGGGCGTGCTGGGTCACCTTCAACGAGTTGATCTGGGTGGCGTAGCGGATCGGGCGGTCGACCGTGCCCGAATCCTCGGCGCCCTTGGTGGCGTACTTGGCGATGTAGCGGGCCACATGCTTGTCGGCGATCCCGTCCAACTCAGCGGCCACGGCAATGGGCTGGGTGTCGAGCTGGCGTCCCCACCCCAGCGTCATCGGCGGGGCTGCCGGGTCGGGGTGGGGGACCTCGACGGCCACCTGGGCGGCGGCCGTGCGCAGGGTGCGCGCCAACAGCTCGGCGGTCGCCCATGGGGGCGGGGGCTGGTCGGGGCCGTCCGGTCCGTCCAAGCGCACTACGGCGTGGAAGTGGATCAACCCGCGCCGCTGGTACTCGATCACGCGGGCGTAGGACAGGCGGGCCTGCTCGCGCAGGGCCTTGTGGGTGATCCCCAGCTCGGCGGTGATCAGCCTGGGCACCGCCAGGGTGAGGCGGCGCCACAGCTCGGGCGCGTGGGCGTTCCACAACACGGCGGCCTGATAGTCGTAGCAGTCCACACAGATCGGCTGCCCTGCCTGCGGGTCGTCGGCCTGGTGGCGGCGCCCGCACCCCTCCGGCCGTCCGTGCTCACACAGTGGGCGATCCTTGCGCGGTCGGCACGGCTGCACCTTCCCGGCCTTGTCCCTGCGGGCGTGGACGGCGCCGAACGAGGGCGCGGTCAAGGTGAGGAACATGCGCGGATGCCCGCTCACGTCCTCGGGGACTCCCTTCCCCCCGGTCAACCCGGAGATGATCAGGTGATAGGTGTCGTCCCGGTACACCTCGGCGCACGCCGCGCACCGGGACGCGCGACGGTTCCCGCACGCGGTGATCAAGAACCCGGTCGGCTCGTCGTCGGTCGAGTACGACTCGATCAACTCACCCGTCTCGCCGTCCAGCGTGACGCGCTCGCCCCGCAGCCGTACCGGCTGCTCACATCCCCCGGCGGACTTGATCATCTCGTGCCAGCGCTCGAAGTCCGGCATCGCCGCACGCTGGACGGCGGCGGCCACCTCGGGCGGTAGGTCGGACATCTGCGGGCCGCTCATGCCGCATCCCGCCACGACTCACCCTCGGCCGGTGCCTCGGCCTGCTCCTGCTCCTTGGGCCCGTCCTCGGCCAGCACTAGCCCGAAGATCGTCCCGATTCTGTTCCATTTGTCGTCCGACCAGCGCGGCGATGTGCTGGCCTGACGCTTGCCCCACGCGACAGCTTCCGGGCTGGGCTTCAACCCGTGCTCCTCTCCCTGGCCACAGCGATGGGGAGCGCGCACGATTTCCGAGACGGGAAGACACAACGACCTGCGGGCACGCTGACGCGTACCCGGTCGAAGGTGTTCGCGGCGAGCGACTTCTTTGTGTGCTGTGTTGGCCAGGGCTAGATATAGGACGCTATTCCGCAGGACGAGTCCTGCCCGGGGTCGATCCGGTCGTATCGTGCCGAGAGCCCACCTCGGCCTCCATATGTTTTTGTATACCGGCTGTCGCGTTAAGTGAGGTCACCTCACGGGCCCTCTAGCGGGCGCCGAACCCGCTTGTCACTCGCCTGTCTCGGAATCGCTGGATGCGGCTCCGATCACCACTGTGCCACGCGCATACGAAGACCAAACCTGCGGAACCGTCCTGCACACGAGGGCGTCCGGCGTGTGCGGTTGTCCGGTGATGACCGCTGGCGTCCGGCGGCGTCCGCTGATGACTGCTGGCGCATGGCTGCATGGGTAAGAAATGTGATGCACACCACGCAAGAACGCCCCGAGGTTCACGCCTCGGGGCGTGTCTGGAACGGCGGTGTCAGTCCTCCCGCCAGAAGGGCTCAAGAAGGTCGGGGTTGAACTTCGTCCGGCTGCCGTTGCCTTTGCCGACCGGGTGGATGATCACAGCGTGGAGAGCCTCCCGGATGTAGGCGCGCTTTTGGGAGATATCCAAGCGGTCCTCGTCGTCTTCGGAGTACCAGCGGCGGCGGATGTCGGTCATGTCGGCGGCGGCGCGTTGGGCGGTCAAGGCGTAGCGTTCGCGCTCGGCGCGTAGGCGGGTCTGCTCGCTCTCAAGTGCGGGGATCTCCTCGAAGAACAATGCGTTGCTGATCTTGCGTGTCCGCCACTGTTCGCGGAGTTCCTTAATCTGGTCTTCCACGGCCTTCAGGTCTTCCTCGCCTGGCCATGGGCCGACATCTTGAGCAGCCGTGCTTCGCTCTTCAAGCTTGGCCAAGACCGCCTCGGAGATGAACTCGTCCACCTTGTCACCTCGGCGGCCCAACCCGCCGCATCCTCCCGACGACTTGGGCGGGCACGAGTAGATGTGCTGTACGCAGTCGCGCTGCCTCGTCACGCGCAGGCGGGCGCCGCACATCGTGCCGTCCGGGCGGATGCGTCCGCAGCGAAGAAAGCTCGTTAGTAGGTGCTTGTGCTCCCTGAAGTCCTGGGGGAGCGGGCTCGTCGAACCACTGCCGTTCACGAGGTGGCCCTTGCGGGCGGTGAAGATGGCATTGACCGCCATCCACTGCTCGGGGGTGATGATGGCGTCCCACTGCCCGACGATCGGCTGGCCGTCCGGGCCTCGGACAAGTTCTCCGTTGATCATCCGCCATCCGCAGAGGCGTGGATTCCGGAGCAGCACCTTCAAGGACGTGGTCGTCCACTCCCGGCCGGTGGTGGTCTTGATGCCTGCCTCCTGCCATGCGCGGACGATGGAGTTGAGCCCCCGTCCCGAGACGTACTGCTCGGCGGCTTTGGCGACAAGCGTGGCCTCGTCGCGGTCGAGTGTGCGTCGGTCGTCCTTCCAGCCGAATGGACGGTTACCGCCAGCGGGCGGCTCTCCGGCGAGCGCGCGCCGACGGTGATCGTTGCGCATCCGGCGCTGCATCTTCCGGACCTCCATCTTGGCGATGACGGCGCCGATCAGGCCCATGCTCTCTACGTCCTCGCTGTAGAGATCCTTGGGACCGCGCTGGTCGGCGTAGACCCGGCCTTCCCGGTAGGTCAGCGCCTCTACGAAACGCTCGTAGTCTCCTGGGCGTCGGACCAAGCGGTCCTCGACCATGACGACGGTCCCACGGATGGCGCGACCATCCTGGAGCTTCCCGGTGCGGAGTGCGCGAACCATGGTCTCGAACTCGTCCCGGACGACGCCGCTCTTGGCGGCGGACTTGTCGTTGTCAGTGAACTCGTCGACCACGATCCAGCCGAGTCGCTCGGCCGTCTGCCGGTTGACCTTGTGTTGGTGCTGGATGCCATGCTCATCTCGCTCTTGGTCGGCAGAGATGCGCGCGTAGGAGACGACAGGGATCATGTCACGCTCGGTAACGCCCACTGGAAGCTCCGTTCTATGTCCTAGAACGAAGTACTACCACCAGCAGTACCTCCACAAAAACCCCGGCGGCTATTGCGGCATAGGCGGCACCGGCCTCTCCTGCCCGATCGGCGTAGCCCCCGCCGACGGCTGACGCTCGTAGCGTTCGATCTGACGAAAGCCCGGTGATCCCCTCTCTCGGCTCTATAGCATCGATGCTATGGCCTGGGGTACTGTGGAGCTAGAGCCGGAGGTGCGGGAGTGGCTGGAACGCCTGCCGACCACGCAGTTCGCCGCGGCGGCGTTCTACATCGACCTGCTCGCCGAGCAGGGGGTGCTGTTGGGGGGAGCCGTACACGCGGCAGCTCGACGGCAAGTTGCGGGAGCTGCGGTTTCATCTCGGTGCCGAGGCTGTACGAGTGACTTACTGGATCGCTTCGGGCAGGCGGATCATCCTGCTCACGGTGTTCCACAAGACGCGTATGCGGGAAGATCGAGAGGTGGAACGGGCTCGCCGGGCGTTGCGGCTGTGCGTGGCCGCAGCGCACACGGTGGACGCTGAGGAGGAGTGAGGCAGATGGGTGAGCGGTCCGACTGGAGTGCGTTGCGGGAACGCCGCATGACCGAGCCCGGTGCCGTCGAGGCATATGCCGCCACCCGCCTGGCCTATGAGCTGGGGCGCACCGTCCGTGCCTTGCGGGAAGACCGCGGGTGGAGCCAGAGTGAGCTAGCGGGGTCCGCGGACATGACGCAGTCCGCCGTGGCCAGGTTCGAGGCCGGCGGCACCGTCCCGACACTGCCCGTGCTCGAACGCCTAGCGAGGGCCCTCGGAGCCGAACTCGTCGTCCAGCTCCGAACTCCCGCCGCATGAATTGGGCGATCTTGTTGTAGCGACGGCTACCAACACAGGAGCCCTGGCGGCTATTCCAGCATAGGCGTAGCCGTCATCGAGCGATCACGGACGAGACGGACCGCCTGGTCCGTCAGCTCTGCGTAGGACGGCGGCACGGATCTCGACTGAGTCGCCGCTGGAAAGGTCGTCAGACGGTGTGCATGTCGAGTACTTCGCGCACCTCGGGGACCTCTCGGTAGGGCTCTAGCTTGGCGAGGACGAAGCGGCCGCGCTTCGCTGTTCGGTCGCTGGGGAAGTCAGCCGTGAGATGGAGCAAGCGCCCTGCGGTCGAGGCGGCTTCTTCTGGCTCGTTGGCATCCGCCAGGGCGACGGCGAGCCAGGAGAGATAGAGAGCCAGTTCGCGCGTGTGCGTGGGGTCGTACCGGCTGAGCACTTCTTTGAGGAGCGGGACGGCGCGCAGTGGTCTCCGGAGTTCGGTGTAGACGCGGGCGTCCATCACGTCGAGTTCCTCGGACGACACCCAGTACGCCCAGTCCGGTGCCTCCTGCGAGCCCTCGGTGGCCATCACTTCGTGTGCCTCGCTGAGCGTCCGCATCGCTGATGAGGCGTTGCCCGCCTTGGTGTGCGCCCATGCGACCCGGTCAAGGTAGAGAGCGCGAGCCTTGGCCGGCGCGGAAAGCCAGACGTCGGGAACGCGCTCGCCCCGCTCCCGACGGCTGACCTCGTGACGCGTGACGGACGCCGTTCCCGACACCTGGCACAGCATCTCCGCGAGCTGTCGCTGGCTCTTTCGCGCATCCCGGCGCAAGCGCGCAAGGTACGCGCCGAACCGCCTGCGCCTCGCATTGATCACGTCGGCCCCCCCGCCTGGCCTATGAGCTGGGGCGCACCGTCCGTGCCTTGCGGGAAGACCGCGGGTGGAGCCAGAGTGAGCTAGCGGGGTCCGCGGACATGACGCAGTCCGCCGTGGCCAGGTTCGAGGCCGG
>NZ_SMKU01000476.1 GCF_004349215.1 Actinomadura rubrisoli
GCATCTGCGCTGTCTGAGCGGCTGTGGCGCGGGCGGTGGGGTCGTGTTGCAGCAGTGCGGTCAGCAGCGGTGCCAGCGGCCCGGCCTTGGTCATAGGGTCGGGCGGCTGTGTCATTTGGGCTGACAGGATGGCTACGAAGGTGTCTCGGACAAATGGGGGGTGGCCTTCTACAGCGGTGTAGAGGGTCGCACCTAGTGCCCATAGGTCGGCGGCGGGGCCGACGTTTCCGCCTTGGGCCTGTTCGGGGGCCATGTAGGCGGGTGTGCCGAGAACAGTGCCGGATTGGGTGATGCTGGGGTCTCCGGCCAGGGCGGCGACGCCGAAGTCGGTGATGACGGTGCGACGGTCGGTGATCAGAACGTTGGCGGGTTTGAGGTCACGGTGCACGATTCCCGCCTCGTGCGCCGTCCGCAGCGCGTCCAGCAGGGCGATACCGATCCGCGCGGCGCGCTGGGGCGTGCACGGCCCGTCCTGGTCGATGATGTCGGCGAGCGAGCGGCCCTTGATGAGTTCCATCACGATGACCGGTGCACCGTCGTGCTCGGTGACGTCGAAGATCGTGACGATGCCGGGATGGACGAGTCTGGCCGCGGCGCGGGCCTCGCGCTCGGCCCGGGTGACCTGGACGGTGCGGGCCTGCTCAGGCAGCCCGTCGGGCGGCTTGACCTGCTTCACCGCCACTTCGCGGTGCAGGAGCTCGTCCCGTGCGAGCCACACCACCCCCATCCCGCCCTGCCCGAGGGGAGCGAGCAGCCGGTAGCGGCCACTGATCAGTTCACCCGCACGTCCTGGCATTTTCCGGATACTAGGCGCCGGTCAGGGAGAGGGGTCCCTTCCGCGGAATCGCACCCAAGGACACTTTGCGGTTTCTGATTCTCAGCGCTCCCATGGGAAACAGAAATTAACTAGCGTCTCGCTGTAAACACTCGGTTTTACGGTTAAGGGCGGCCGGGGCGTTACTGCGCGGTTACAGTGGGGTCACCTCTCGTGGATGGGGTCAGAAGTCGCCCGTAGAGTCCGCTCAGCGGACCGCTGCTTGCCGGTCCCGACCCTTCAGTGGACTATGAGGTGTCGCCGGGGTCGTGGTTCCACCGCTGAGGGGAGCATGATGCGGGTACTACTCGTCAACATGCCGTGGGGTTCCACCGATGTTCCGTCGCTGGCTCTGGGCATTCTCAAGCGGGTTGTGAATGAGCGGGTTCCCGAGGCCGAAGTCGAAGTGGTCTACGCCAACATCGACTATGTGGACTGGATCCAGGAGCATGTCGATCTGGGGATGGAGGACTACGACTTCTTCGCCCAGCAGTCCTTCACCGAGGGCAATGGCGACTGGATCTTCTCCTCGGCGCTCTACGATGACCCGGGGTGGCGGAAGCGCCGGTTCGACGAGCGGATGAGCGGCGGAAAGTCTGAGCGGCATTTGGCCCTGTGCCACCGCCTGCACGAACTGGCGCCGGCGTTCATCGCGGAGCTCGCGGGGCGTATCGCCGACTCGGCGCCTGACGTGGTGGGTTTCACGTCCACGTTTCAGCAGAACGTCGCCGCGTTGTCCGCGGCCAGGCAGATCAAGCGCCTCCGGCCCGAGACCGTGACGGTGTTCGGAGGGGCGAGCTGCGACGGGCCGCAGGGTGCCGCGCTGCACAGGAACTTCCCGTTCGTGGATTTCGTCCTGCGGGGTGAGGGCGAGGTCGCCTTTCCGCGGTTCCTCGTGGCCGATGATGTCGCGGCGATACCCGGCCTGGTCTGGCGGGACGGATCCGGAGCCTCGGTCGCCAACGCCATGAGCGCCCGGCCGCTGTCGCCGAGCGAGATCGTCGTCCCCGACTACGACGACTATTTCCAGCGGTACGCCTCGTCCACCGCGCGGTTGTGGGCGGATCCGCGGCTGGTTCTGGAAAGCTCGCGCGGCTGCTGGTGGGGTGAGAAGCACCATTGCACTTTCTGCGGGCTCAACGGGTCGTTCATGGAGTTCCGGAGCAAGAGCCCGCAACGGTTCCTGGACGAGCTGATCGGCCTGGCCGAGCGCCACCAGGTTCTCGACGTGTTCATGGTCGACAACATCCTGGACATGGGCTACCTGACGTCGGTCCTGCCCGGTCTCGCCGCGGCCGACTACGACTTCCGCATGTTCTACGAGGTGAAGGCCAATCTGCAGCGGAGCCAGGTCCAGGCGCTGGCCGACGCGGGCGTCGTGCGTGTCCAGGCGGGCATCGAGAGCCTCAGCAGCCGCGTGCTGGGCATCATGGACAAGGGCGTGACCGGCTGCCAGAACGTCCGCATGATGCGCGATTCCGAATCGGCCGGCGTCTGGGTGGAGTGGAACTACCTGTACGGCTTTCCGGGGGAGCGGGCCGATGACTACGCGTCCGTCATCGAGCAGTTCCCCGCACTGCATCACCTTCCCCCACCGGGAATGGTGGGCAGGCTGGCGATCGAGCGGTTCAGCCCGTACTTCGACCGGCCCGAGCTGGGTTTCGCCGAGCTGCGGCCGCATTCCCAGTACTCGATGATCTACGACCTTCCCGAGGCCGAGCTGTTCGATCTGGGCTACCTCTTCGAGGCGCCGCCACGCGGAATCGACGCGGCGGTCGCCGACCGGCTCGCGGCCGCGGCGGCGGAGTGGGAGTCGGCGTATCCGGAGAGCCGGCTGACCCAGTGCGATCTCGGCGACCATATCGATCTGCTGAACCGGCGTCCGGCGTTCGGCTGGACGACGCTGCGGATCGACGATCCCGTGGAGATGGCCGTCCTGCGCCTGCTCGACCGGCCGCACCGTCCGGCCGCGCTGGCCCGCAAACTCGCCGTCAACGACGGCGACGTCGCGAAGCTGCTCGACCGCTGGCGTGATCTGGGATTGGTGTTCGCCGACGGCGGGCAGGTCGTCCTGACCGCGGTCCACGCCGCCAACCAGGAGCTGCGACGGGTGAACCGGCAGGTCGACGACCTGGTGACACCGACACCGACACCGGCCCTGGTCGGGGAGGCGGGATGACTCCGGTCACGGTGACCCCGGCGGCTCCGGTCGCGGTGACGCTGTGGCGCGACTACGAGGAGCTCGACCGGCCCGGCGTGTTCGCCGGGAGCGCCGTCGTGTCCGTTCCGGCCGCGGAGG
This sequence comes from Actinomadura rubrisoli, assembly GCF_004349215.1. Taxonomy (GTDB): domain Bacteria; phylum Actinomycetota; class Actinomycetes; order Streptosporangiales; family Streptosporangiaceae; genus Spirillospora; species Spirillospora rubrisoli. Next base: position 3,114 of record NZ_SMKU01000476.1, read on the forward strand.
CGGGCCGCGCGCTTTTCGAGGACGGCGTGCGCCGGATCGCGCTGGTGGACGCCGTGGACCTGGCGAGCGCCGGCGGCCAGGCGGCCGCCGTGCGGGCCTTCGTGCTGGTGCGGGAGCTGACCGGATATGGAATCGTCGTCGACTGGCGGCTGCGCCTGGGCGCCGAGCGATGGCGGCCGCTGAGCCACCTCTATCCGCCCGGCGAGGTCATCGGCGACGAGGACGCCCGCCTCCAGTGGCGGAACGGCTATCACTTCTTCAAATGCGCCTACCGCCGCGGGCCGGGATTCCTGCAAGTGCGCGACCGGCGTTCCGACGTCCTACGCAAGATCACCGTGGATGGTGCCGCGCACCGCGCGGCGATCGACGACCTGCTCGAAGGCTGCCCCGCCTCGGCGGTGGACCCGCCGATCCTGCGCGACCTCACCACGATGAGACTCGTCCAGCTCCTTGGCGACATGGCCTGGTGGCTGCCCTACCGGGCGCGGCAGTGGCCCGCCGGAAAGAGTGCCCTTTGATGCCCGCGAAGGTGTTCCGAAAAGAGAAGAGGTATGGCATGGCCACAAAGAAGCCCGACACGGCGGAGAAGCGTGACATCGCGCGCGACGAGGCGCTGCGCGCGGCGCTGGAGCAGATGAGCACCGACAACCTGACCACGACCGAGGGCATCCGCGTCGACATCGTCCGCGACGACATCGACACCCCGCACGAACGGGACTGGGGCATCGCCTGACATCAGGCGCTTCCACCCTCGCCGGGTGCCGCCGGACGACGGCGGCACCCGGGCACCTGCCGTGTCCGGTGAACTCCAGGGGCGATGAGATGACGGCTGCAGACATGATCCCGGACGACGCCGTGTGGGACGGCGTGTCCACCCTGCTCGACCAGTACCTCCGGATCCAGACCGACGACCAGGTGTTCCTCCTGTACACGGCGGACGCCCGGGAGCCGGCCGCGTGGGTCGCCGCGGAGCTGGCCGTCCGCGGCATCGAGCCGACGCCGCTCGGCATGAGCGCGGTCCGCGACGACACCGTGGAGTCGCGGCTGCGCGCGGTGCTCCCCGACCCGGCGTCCCCGCATCCGCGCATCGTGGTGCTGACGATGGAGCTCAACTCGATGTCGCACGTGCTCCAGCTCCGGCGGGCACTGGCGCCCTATCCCGAGGACAGCTGGGCGACATACCGGATCATCAACGCGTCGGCGGAGTTCTTCCGCCACTCGATGGGCGTCACGCCCGCGCTGCTCTCCGCGCTGAACGGGGCGCTGCTGACCCGGATGATGCCCGCGTCGCATCTGCGCATCACCTCCAGCAGCGGCACCGACCTGGAGGTCGCCGTCGACTCCCGGCGGTACCGGTGGCTCAGCAACCGGGGCGTGTGGCGGCCCGGCGCCTTCCTCGTCCTCCCTCCGGGGGAGGTCAGCACCTACCCGGCGGACATCAACGGCGTCCTCGTCGCAGACGGGGCCTTCAACGTGACCTCTTACACCGGCCACGATGCCCGGCTGGGCGGTCATCCGGTCACGGTCGACATCGAGCACGGCCGGGTCACCGGGGTCGCGTGCGCCGATCCCCTCGTCGCCCGCCTGCTGGAGCGCTGCCTACGGGTCGAGAACGCCGACCGGATCGGGGAACTCGGCTTCGGCACCAACGTCGGCACCACCGGCTTCATCCCGCTGAACTCCCACATCAACGAGCGCCACCCAGGCGTGCATCTCGGCCTCGGCATGCACGGGCAGCGCCTCGACGTCGTCGACTACTGGTCCGACATCCACCTGGACTTGATCACCTCGGACGCGACCATCGCCGTCGACGGCCGCACCGAGATCAGGAGCACGGACCTCCGGGACTTCGCCGACGAGCGGCATCCGGCGCCGCTGACCGAAGGTCTCCACGAAGAGGACATCGACGGCGACTGCTGCGGGCTCATCACCAGCGAAGTCGCCCGGGCCAAGAACGAGTTCCTCCGGTTGCGGGGGCAGCGGTGCTGAGCGGGCTCATGTCACGGGCAGCGCTTCCAGGTCAGGCGGACGGTAGTGCCCTCAGCCGAGTTCATCTCCATGACATTGGTCATGGCTCCGCCGGAGGCGCCCAGGTCCACCCGCAGTCTGAGGTGGAGGTACAAGAACGGGGCGTCTTCATCGCACCTTTTGAACCGCTGCTGGGAAACATCCCAAATGTCGGTGTATAGCCAGCCGTCCGAGTACGGGCCGGTAAGCCGATGGGTTACCGACTGGTTTTCGGCCTGACCTATGAAACGGGGTCCGAATGTCAGCGAGCCGGTGGCCCCCGGCTCCAGTTCGGCGAAGCCGGAGTGGTCGGCGGCAGAGACCGCGTAGGTGAATTCCGGCGGGGAACTGATCTGCACTACGACCTGGCAGGATCTGTAAAAGTCGGTCGGCTGCGCGGTGCCCCCGGCCTGGGCGCGGAAGGCGCCGGGTTTGAAGGTGAACGCATGCGTCGCGGGATCTACGGAGAACCCCATCGTCGTTCCTCGCAAGCAGCCCGAACCGGCGTAGTCCTGCATGGTGACGGTGACGCTCCCCGGTGGCGGGGCGGTCGGGTCCGCGGAGGCGGAGGCGGAGGC
>NZ_SMKU01000477.1 GCF_004349215.1 Actinomadura rubrisoli
CGGCCCCGGCCGCGAACATCTCCGCTGCGGCCAGCCGCACCTGCTCACGCCGCGCACGCTCCTGGCCGGTCAACCCGCCCCCATCGGGATATCTCATGCCACCGAGGTAACCAATACCCGCCCATCCCAGACCGGCACACTCACCTATGTAACCCCGACGCTTAAAGTCCTCTAGCTGGTGCTCTTCGAAAACTGGCTCCACCGCACCCTCGACCAAGACACTGACCACTTCCTGCGAACGGGCGGCAGCCGCGCATCCTGTCGCCCAGCCCTGACCCACGTCTCCACCCTCACCATGGATGACCTCGACCTCACCGGCGACGAAGTCCAGATCACCCTCGGCGCCCACGGACCAGTTCCCGTTCCAGAACCCTTCGGGAAGATTTTCCGCGACCAACACATCCATTCCACCTACCTTATGAACCACCTGGCCAGCACAGGAATCCACCTCCTCGGCAGCCGCCTGGCCGCCGTCCGCGCTCTTGTCACCGAAATGCCACCCGCAGTCGCCGCCCAAGCCATCGGCTACACCGCCGCCTGCGCCGAAGACCACGCCACCGCAGCTGGAATCACCTGGGCCGACTACGCTTCTCACCGGCAGAAGGCCGGACGAACTCACGACACTTTGATCCGCGATGGCTCCAGCAGGCTGAACGAGTCGCCCGCCGACAGACAAGAGGAATGGTCGCAACACGCGGCGCGGGCCGGGCTGAGCCGGACTGTGGTAGCGCTAGCTGTACCAACGCCCACCTCGTGGGCGGGGTTGAGCGCCGGAACTTGTGAGGACAGGCTGCCTGGTATCGGCAGTGGCCGGCGAGAGACCGGCTGCGCCGTCTGGCGATCCGCTACGAACATCATCCGGGCAACCAGCCGGTTCCTTTCTCGGCCTCCCCGCGGCTATCGCCCTGCCGCCAATGGTCGCCACATAGGGCGCGCTCTCCAGGAGGGACGGCGAGAAAGCCGCTGCATACTGCGCCGTAGGCGCGAGGTCGTTCGTCAGGTTCGCGCTCCAACCCGCACAGAAAAAAGGGAAACACGAATGGACAGATCATATTGAGGCGGATATGCCGCAGCAGGCCGTGGTCGCTGCTGGTGATGGCGCTAGCCGTTGTCGTCGCCGGCGGGTCCCTGCAGGTGGCCGCTCCGCGTCCGGCCAAGGCCATCGAGAATGGAGAGCCAGTACGATGGGACACCTGGGCCCCTGCAGCACAGATATGGCTTGACAACCCGGAGCTTGGACCGCGGCGGTATCTGTGCTCGTCGACTGTCATCGCCGAGCGGTGGATCCTGACAGCCAAACACTGCTTCAAATACGGCGAAGTCCGCCAGCACTTCGTGATGGTCGGCTCGGGCAAGCGGGGACAAGGCAAGCCATACGGTATCGTCGCTGCGAATTTCAGGCACGACCTGGCGATCATTGAAACGGATCCACAAGACGGACCGCTGCCCACCGGTAACGCTGGGTACCCGTTCTTGGGGCCGAACAAGCGCGTGAAGATGCGGCACACCGGAGGTGTCCAGGGTTGGGGAAGAACCTGCGAGACCTGCGGCCCGTCCCCTGAAATCACGGCAGCGGGCACGCTGGTGAACGACAACGAGGAAGGGTTGAGGGACGCGGCGGGTGGTCCTGCCTACAAAGTCCGGGTCACCTATGGCGCTCGGATTCATGAAGGTGACTCCGGCTCGCCGGTCCTTCATGGCGACAGCCATGATCGCGTGGAAATCAACGGCGTGGTCTCTAGGAGTATCACCGACTCGAGAAAACCGGCCGACGCCTACATATCCCCGACTTACGACGAACCCGGGTGCGCGACCAAGAACAGCTGTGTGCACGATTGGCTGCGCGCCACGGGCCACATGAAGGAGAAGCCCCGTGATGAGCTGCGGTTCGCCTACCGCGCTATGGCGCTGGGGTCGTCGTCCACCTATGGCGAGGGCAGTTCGGACGGCAACGGCTACCGGGACATCCTCGACCAGGGCCTGCAGAAGATCGCCGAACGCAACGGCCAGGACACCGATGACCTGACCGCGAAGGCGAAGATCACGAACGACAAGGACGACACTCCCCAGGTGGACATGGTGGGTTCGGTTCGGGTGGGCAGGATGGCCGACCGGGACAACGAAGGTTGGCGAGGCTTTCTGATCGACGGGATCGCCGGCAAGGCCAGTTGTTCGGTCAAGCTCTACAAGCCCAACGTCGTCACGCTCCTCGCGGGCGGAAACGACGTCATCCAGAACTTCGAGATGGGCGGCGCGATCGGACGGCTGGAGTCGCTGATCAAGCAAGTCAGCAGGGACGCCGGGGATGCCATCGTGCTGGTGGCCCCTGTGCAGCCTTTCCCCGACCCGGCCAGGAACGCGCGAGGCAAGGCGTTCTCCGCCCAGATCCCCGGTCTGGTGGACCGGCTCGTGGACAGCGGGGTCAACGCGATGTACGTCGACACCGGGATGGAGCTTTCCGACATCGGCCCTGATGGCATCCATCCCACCGACCACGGCTACGACAAGACCGGCGCGGCGTTCGTGAAGGCGGCCACCGAGGCGAACGAGCAGGGATGGATTCCCAACCCGGTCTACCAGGATTCCGGCGAGGTATCCGACGCCTGCGGGATGAAGGACGACGGCACCGGTACCGACGACAACAGCTCCAAGCTGGGCCCGAACTGGGAGGACCGGGCCGTCATCCAGGCCCAGCAGTATCCCTCCACCAACCGGTTCTGGATGGTGGACATCAACAAGGACGGCAAGGCCGAATTCGTCACAGTGGACAAGGACCAGAACTTCCGGTTCTGGTGGAACAGCGGCCCCTCCGGCAAGGCATGGACCCCCTTCGTCGAAGGCAAGAACTCCTACAAACCGTCCCCGGGGGCGGTCGGCAACCAGTTGCGTTTCGGTGATGTCGATGGCGACGGCTTCCCCGACTGCATGGTCGTCAATTCCCAAGGGGGTGTGTTCGTCTCCACCTGGAAGGGCGACGAACCGTCCGGTTCACGCATGTGCATGGACGACCAGAAGTTCGCCGGTGGGGCCAGCGTCTACTCCGAGGGGTCGGCGGGAACCAGCCCGACCATCGACCCGAGCACAAAGATCCGGTTCGCCGACGTCACCGGAGGCGGACGGGAGGACTACCTGCTGATCCAGGCGGACGGCACGACGACCGCCTGGTTCAACCAGGGGCTTCAAGTCGACCGCACCCGCCCGCACCTGAAATGGGACCACCCCAAGAAGATCAGCGGCGCTCTGGCAAACCCCCGGGAGATCAGGTACGCCGACATCAACGGCGACAAGCGCGCCGACCGGATCCTGATCACCCCCAAGGGCGGTGCCAGGGCATGGATCAACGAGGGGGCCAAGGGCGCGGGCGGCACCTACCGCGACATCGGCAAGATCGCCGGTGACGGCGACCTTCCGCCCAAGGACATCCAACTCGCCGATCTCGACGGAGACGGCAAAGCCGACTTCCTGCGCATCGGCTGGACCGGAGTGGCCCACGCCTGGCTCAACAAACTCCCCGCCGACTACTTCGACACCTTCCACCCATAAGTAGCGTTCCCATCGGGCGTTTGGTCCTGCGAACTCAACTCAAGGCCGCAGGACCAAACGCCTTGAAGATTTGCGCCGGTGCGGTTGGAAACGGAAGCCGAAGGCCGTCCACCAGCCCTCTCAGCTGTCCGCCGACAACAACCTCTGACGTTCTCCCCACGGAAGGGCCGGTCCCGCAACAAGGCGGCCGGCCCTTTCGTCGAGTTGACATTCGGCAGCCTGGACGGTCCTGACGACGGTGTGTGCTTCCCGGCTTTGCCGGTTGCTCGTGTTTGCGCGCTCTGGTTGCTGTAGGCGCCTGCGGCGGGAAGCGACGGTGGCTTCTCAGGGGTGCATAGGTAAGAGGTGTCTCCTGTGGAGCGCCGGAAGCTGTAAGGGGTGTGTGCCGCCATTTGGGACGGGTTCCGGTGCGGTTCAGCGTGACGGCGGCCGTGGCTGGCGTAATGCTCGGCGCTCTGGGAGGCGTCCTGCTCTCCTAGTGTCTTGAGTCGTTAATCCGTTGGCAGTATGCGGCGAGGGTTTGGAGGATCTCGTCGGCGGTCTTGGTCCACACGAACGGCTTGGGGTCCTTGTTCCACTCGTTGATCCAGCCGCGGACGTCGCGCTCCAGTTCGACCACGCTGCGGTGGGCCGAGCGGCGCAGCTTGCGGTTGGTCAGCTCGGCGAACCAGCGCTCCACCAGGTTGAGCCAGGATGAGCTGGTGGGGGTGAAGTGCAGGTGGAACCGGGGGTGGCGGATCAGCCACCGCTTGACCGCCTCGGTCTTGTGGGTGGCGTAGTTGTCCAGCACCAGGTGCAAATCCAGATCCTTGGGCACCGCGGCGTCGATGAGCTTGAGGAACCGCAGGAACTCTTGATGGCGGTGCCGCCGGTAGTGCTGGGCGATCACCGAGCCCGACGATAGGTCCAGGGCGGCGAACAAGCTGGTGGTGCCGTGCCGGACGTAGTCGTGGGTCATCCGCGCCGGAGTGGTCGGCATGATCGGCAGAATCGGGGCCGTCCGGTCGATCGCCTGCATCTGGCTCTTCTCGTCGACGGCCAGCACCAGTGCGTTGTCGGGTGGGCCAGGTACAGGCCGACCACGTCGCGGACCTTGTCCACGAACTGCGGATCGGTCGACAGCTTCCAGGTCTGCACGGTGTGCGGTTTGAGGCCGAACGCCCGCCAGATCCGCGAGATCGCCGACTGCGACATTCCGGTCGCCGACGCCATCGACCGGGTCGACCAGTGCGTATCGGCACCAGGTGTCTCCTCCAGCGTCGCAGTGACCACCCGCTCGACCTGCTCATCAGTGATCACGCGGGGCCGGCCCGGACGCGGCTCATCGGTCAAGCCCTCCAGCCGGGCCGACAGGAACCGCGACCGCCACTTCGACACAGTGTTGCGTGAGGTCCTGACCTGCCCGGCGACCTGGGCGATCGTGCCGCCCTCGGCACACAACAGCACGATCCTCGCCCGCAAAGCCAGCGCCTGCGAGGTCTTGCGACGGCGTACCCACCCGGTCAGCACCGACCGTTCCTCGTCGGACAACACCACCGGTTCCAGCTTCGGGCTCGGCATCCCCACAGCCTACCGACTAACAAAGAACTAACGACTCAGGACACTAGAGGCGCTCATGCCATACCTCAACCTCGGGCGCCCTGTGCAGCCTGGGGGTGCTGGTACAGGGCACTGAGGGTTCCCAGCGACACGCTGCCTTCGGGCGATGAGACCTACCCGTGGACCCTAGACGAGGAGCAAGATGTCACGGCCGTTGGGCCTCTGTCAGAAGTCGAGGTTCTCTTCGCTCCAGGTCGCTCCAGCTTGCTCAGCTTGGTCTTGGATTGCGCGGACGGCGGCAGCGTTGGCTGTGAGGTTGAGTTGGAGGTCCACGAGTTGCAGGTCTCCGCCGTATTCGGGGTCGACCGCATCAAGTACGGCCTGGAGGAGATTGGCGAGCTTGCGACGGGTGTCGTGATCGACGAGGCTCCTGTTGGGTACTTCGAGCTGGTAGCGGCGGTACTCGGCGGGTTCAGGCTGGTCGACAGGTGGTTCGGGGGTAGGGGGTGGTCCCGGGACGTGAGGTGGTTCGGGAGCAGGAGGCGGACCGGCGATGGGCGGTTGCGGGTATCCCGGCGGTCGGGGGGACGGACGGTCGGGTGG
>NZ_SMKU01000478.1 GCF_004349215.1 Actinomadura rubrisoli
GTCCGGCGGCATGCAAGGGCGGGGGGAGGCGCTGCCGGGGCCCTGGTACCGCATCCAGGCCATTCCCGCGCCGCAGCGGGACGCCTCGGCCGAGTGGGACTTCGTCAGCGTGCTGCCCGCCGCGCTGTCGGCGGCGCAGCGGCGCAGGCCGTTCGTGGTGGGCTGGCTGTCCGCGGGCGGGGGCGCGCCGCTCGAACTGATCACCAACGCCGGTCCGATCGGAGGGGCCGAGGGCGGCGGACGGGCGGACGGCGAGGCGCACGGGCTGCTGTTCCCCAGCGGCGCGCGCGGCGTCCCGATCGGGGGCGGGTGGCTGCGGCAGGCCGAGCGGATGGCGTGGACGCGCTGTCCCGGACGCCTCGCGCCGCAGGTCACCCGGATGGACGCGGGCGCCGGGCTGTTCGAGTCGACGCTGGTCACGCTGATGGAGCGGCCGTTCGGCTGGTTCGTGGCCGCCGATCCGTGCGACGAGCGGCTGATCGACACCGAGATGCGCGAGCTGCACCACGAGCTGCGGATGCTGCGGCGCGGCGAGGACGAGCAGGCGCGGCTCGCGGTCGCCCGCGCCGACCAGCGGCTCGCCGAGCTGGACGCGTTCCGCGAGGCCGGGCTGTGGCAGGTCAGGGTCGTGGCGGGCGCCGCGACGCAGGCCGAGCTGGGGCAGATCGCGCCCGTGCTCGTCGGGTCGATGGAGCTCGGCCACCACCCGTACCGGCTCAGGTCCGGGCACGGCAGCGGCTCGTTCAGCGAGATGCTGGAGCCCGGCGCGGTGCCCGCGCCGGCGCGCCCGATGGCGGAGTCGGAGCAGCGGTTCCCGTTCGTCGCGACGGCGGGCGCGCTCGCGGCGCTGGCCGGGCTGCCCCGGCGGGAGGTGCCCGGCCTGCGGGTCCTGGACGCGGGGTACTTCGACGTGACGTCCGAGACGGGCGGCGACGCGCAGATCGACCTCGGCGCGATCCTGGACGGCCAGGACCGGCAGGTGGGGCGGCTCACCGTCCCGAGGTCCACGATCAACCGGCACGTGTTCGTGACGGGCTCGACCGGGGCGGGCAAGTCGCAGACCGTCCGGCACCTGCTGGAGCAGCTCACGCGGGCGGGGATCCCCTGGCTCGCGATCGAGCCCGCCAAGTCGGAGTACGCGGCGATGGCCGGGCGCATCAGGGACCTCGGCGGCCCGGTGACGGTCGTGAACCCGTCCGACCCGGCGTCGGTGCCGCTGTCGGTCAATCCGCTGGCGCCCGAGCCCGGCTATCCGGTGCAGGCGCACATCGACATGGTGCGGGCGCTGTTCCAGGCCGCGTTCGACGCCGAGGAGCCGTTCCCGCAGATCATGGCGCAGGCGCTCCAGCGCGTGTACGAGACCAACGGCTGGGATGTGGTGACGGGCGCGGGCGTCCCCGGCTCGCTGATCGAGCCAGCCGTCCCGACGCTGGAGCAGCTGCAGAACGCGGCGCTTCAGGTCATCTCGGACGTCGGGTACGGGCGGGAGCTGATGGCCGACGTCCAGGGCTTCGTGGACGTGCGGCTCCGCTCCCTGCGGATCGGCTCGGCGGGACGGTTCTTCGAGGGCGGCCACCCCGCCGACATCGGCGGGATGCTCCGCGACAACATCGTCCTGGCCATCGAGGACGTCGCCAACGACGAGGACAAGGCGTTCCTCATGGGCACGCTGATCATCCGGATCGTCGAGCACCTGCGGATGCGCGAGCGGCGCCGCGACCGCGCGACCGGCCCGGCGCTGCGGCACGTCATCGTCATCGAGGAGGCGCACCGGCTGCTGCGCAACCGCGGCCCCGAGCGCACCAGCTCGCACGCCGTGGAGCTGTTCGCCGGGATGCTCGCCGAGATCCGCGCGTACGGCGAGGGCATCATCGTCGCCGAGCAGATCCCGACCAAGCTCGTCCCCGACGTGATCAAGAACACGGCGCTCAAGGTCGTGCACCGGCTGCCCGCGCACGACGACCGGCACCAGGTCGGCGCGGCCATGAACCTCGACGCCGACCAGTCGCGCGAGGTCGTGTCGCTGCGTCCGGGCGTCGCGGCCGTGTTCGCGGACGGCATGGACCGCCCGCTGAGGGTCCGGGTGCCGCTCGGCGAGGGGCGCGAGGCCGAGCTGCCGGGCCCGCCGCCCCCGGTGGACGGCCGCCGGTCGGCCGCCTGCGGCTGCGAGTGCCGGTCCGGGCGCGCCTGCACGCTGTACGAGCTGCGGGAGGCCGACATCGTCGCCGGGCATCCCGACTGGGCGTGGCTGCGGCTGTGGGCCGACACGCTCGTCCTGGCGCATGTCGTCAACCGGCCCATGCCCGCCGTCCCGGCCGAGCTGGGCCGCGCGTGGTCCCGGCTGGCGCCGCGCCTGCGCGAATGCGCCCTGGCCACCGTCCTCGAACGCGCCGTGACCCGCCGCTCGTGGGCGCTGCGCACCGCGTACCCGCCGGCGGAGCTGACCGGTGTCGTCGCCGGGGTCGCGCAAAGGCTCCTGGGCGGCAGCCCGGCGACATCGGACGCCTCCGGGACGTCCCCGGGCGCGAACTGGGTCATCCCGCAGGTGCGGTGGCTGCACGAGCTGGACCGCCTGTTCCCCTACGGCGCGGGAGCCCCGGACAAGCACGCCCCCGCGCCGTCCCTGGACTACCAGCTCCCCGGCCTCAAGCAGCCGCCGGAGCCGAAGCTCGGCCACCGCCTGCGCGCGCTGCGCCGCCATCCGCTGTCGATGGAGCTGGAGCGCAACCGGCCCCTCGCCCTCACCGCCCTCTACGGCGACGACGACCACGCGGCCTTCTACCGCGACCTGTCGGTCGTCGCGATCGGCTTCGACGAGGACGAGCAGATCGAGCACGTCGCGGGGACGATGCAGGTCACCGCCTGGCTCGAACCGGTGCTGAGCTGGGCCGACCGGTTCGTGGACCCCTTCGAGAACCCGTCCGCCGGGCTGCCCTTCCTCAGCCAGGACCCGCCGCCTCCCGAGTGAGCGCGGACGGCCGGGTCAGATCGTGTCGGCGTCGCGCGGCGGGAGGCCCGCCTTCTCGGCGATCGGGGTCCAGTAGCGGATGAACTCGTTCTTGGCGTCGCTCGCCTCCTGGTTGATGGGGGCGACGTCGTCGTCCGACGGGCAGCCGGGCGCGACGTCCAGGTAGCGCTGGTTCGACTTCACCGACGCCTCCAGGGCGCGGACGAGCGCGTCCTTGAGCGGCTCGCCGTCCTGCAGCGCGTCGACCTTGAGCGCGCGGGCCCGGTCGAGCTGCTCCTGCCGCTGGTCGCGAATGCGTTGCAGGCCCGGCGTGCCGCAGCCCGCGGTCACCACCGAGCCGAGGTCGGAGCGGGTGCCCGCCATCTCCTTGAGCAGCCCGTCCACCGTCCCGGCCTGCGCCGCGAGGTCGCCGTCGCCGGACGGGGAGCCGCTCACCGCCTCGTTCTCGGGCGCGACGCCCTGCTGGGACTGCTGCGAGGCCGCGTTGCCGGCGGGCGGGGCCGGCTTCGACCCGCTCGGCCAGAACACGATCCCGAGCGCCACCCCGGCGAGCAGGACCACGCCCGCGAGGATCAGGAAGTACGGCTGCTTGCTCTTCTTCGCGGGCGGCGGGGGCTGCCAGATCGCCGGCTCCGCCCACGGCTCCGGAGAGAGGGGGATCGACGTCTCGCCGGACGGCGGCATCGGCGAGGTGTACTGCGGTGGCGGCGACCCCCAAGGCGGGGACTCCCGTGGAGGAGGCGTCCACGGAACGGGATCCTGCGGCGGCGGGGACCACGGAGGCGGAGGGGGACTCTCCGCCCCACCGCCGGGCCCGCCTGAGGCCGGTATCCCGCCCGGCCCCGCGCTGTGGCGGCCGAGCCCGCCCCGCCTGCCGGGCGCGTTCGGGTCGTTGCCCGGGCCCGCGTCGAGAGTGCCGCCGGGGCCCGCGCTGAGGGTGTTGCCGGGGCCGAGGTTGAGGCTGCCTCCGGGACCGGCGCTCAGGGTGTTGCCCGGACCGCTGAAATCGCGGGTCGCCGTGTCGTCGCCGAGCGGGTTCCCGAACGGGTCGCGGGACGGTGCGTCCTCGCTCGGCGGGGTGCCGAAGTCGCGTGCGGTCGCGTCCTCGGCGGGCGGGCCGGGGAGATTGCGGATGGCGTCCTGGCCGAGCGGGTTGCCGAAAGGGCCGCTGATCGTGGCGTCGTCGCTGAGCGGCCTGCTGAACAGGTCGCTGGACGTGGCGTCCTCGCCCGGCGGTGTGCCGGCGGAGTCGTGGGACGTGGCGTCCGCGGCGAAGGGGCCGCCGGGGGTCGTGTCGCCGCCGGACGCGTTGTCCAGCGGCGCGTTGCACCGGGTGCACCGGGGCAACGCCGCAGTGGTGTCGCTACCGCAGCCCGGACACCGCATACCAACCCCTTACCGTGAGGTGCAACGGTGCCAAGATAACGCGCTGCCGCCCCGGGCGGACCGCCCGCGGCAAGGTTCGCAACGCGCTCGTGATCGTCCGGTCACACCCGCTGCCAGCTGCGCTGCGGCTGGCCGGTGCGCTTCGCGACGGGGTTCCACAGCACCACGAACTGCCGCTTCGCCAGCGTGGCGCGCTGCTCGCTCACCGCACGCCCGGGGGCGTGCGCCGCGTCCGGACGCGGCTTGCCCTTGCACTTGCGCTGGTTCCGCTGCGCCCACAGCAGCAGCGCCTGGTCGACCTCCAGGGACGCTTGCAGCGCCTGGCGCAGCGACCCGCGCAGCCGCTCCCCGTTCGACAGCTTGTCGAGCTTGAGGCTCTGGGTGCGGCGCAGCTGGTTCTGGCGGCGCTGGGCGACCGTCTGGAAACCCTGGATCGCGGTCGGCAGGTCCTTGCAGGTGCGTGCCCTGCCGAGCGCGCCGGCGAGGACCCGGCGGGTGTCGACGCTGGCGTTCAGCACCGCGTTCATGGCGCCGGCCTGCTGCCGGGACGCGCTCGGGATCTGGTTCGTCTGCGCGACCTTGGTGTTGCCGGGACGGGGCTTGGCGGGCTTGGCGCCCGGGTCCGAGCCGTCGCCCGAGGGCCAGACCACGAACGCGACCGCGGCCACCGCCACCGCCACCAGCGCTGAGACGGCGATGAGGAGCGGCTTGCTCGTCCCGCCGCCGGAGCGCGCCGGGGGCTGGTGCTGGTAGCCGGGGAACGCGGGGTCGCCCGGCCCGGCCTGGCCGCCCATCGGGCCGCCCGGCCCCATCGGCGGCATGCCCGCGCCCATCGGACCGCCCGCGCCCATCGGAGGGGCGCCCATGAGGCCGTTCTGGCCGGGGCCCGCGTTGAAGTCCAGCCGCGTGCCCTGGTCGGCTGGCATGCCGGAGCCCATCGCCGGGCCGGGGGCCATCTGCGTGGCGCCGTCGAGGACGGTCCCGTCCAGCATCGTCGCCTCGCCCTGCGGTCCGCCGCCCGCGGCGTGCATGGGCGCGCCCCACGACTGGTCGCCGGGCTGGGCCTGCGGCGTCCACATCTGCGTCGCCTCGGCGTCCGGCTCCTGCGGCTTGCGCGGCTGGGCGAACCAGGACTCGGGGACGATCGACTTCGGCTCGGGCAGCGGCTCGGAGCCGAAGGACGAGGGCACGGGCGCCGGACCGGACGGGCTGGCCGGGCCGGACGGGCCAGGCCCCGCGAAGAGACTTCCGGTGGGCTGCTCGCTCGCCCATGACGGGGGCGGCGGGGCAGCGGCGGCGAATCC
>NZ_SMKU01000479.1 GCF_004349215.1 Actinomadura rubrisoli
GACAAGAACAACGCCACCGCGTCGGTCTTGAACTCCTCCGGATAGTGCTTCAGCGCCATCAAAGACACCTCCTTCCCTGGATCCATGATCCAGGCCTCGAGATGTCCACACTTCAGGGGGAAGGCCCCCCGCGACAGCCGGTACCGGCAGGGGCGTTTGGTGCTGCCGCCGGCCCGATGCTCCTCGCCCTCGGTGAGCACGACCAGGACCTCGGCGGCGCGGTCGCCCAGGTGCTCAGCGGCCAGCGAACGCAGCCGCCGCAAGCAGGACGCGCGCCGGTCAGGCGCCGAGGTGTGCGCGAGTTCCGTCCAGGCCAACAGCTCGGTTCTGTACTCGTCACCCGGAAACGGCTCGGCGTCAGACCAGGGGACCACACCGATGACCGCGCGCTCGGTCGCGGCGACCTGGCGCAGCAACGCCGCCTGGCCGGCCAGCGAGTAGGCCATCGGCCGTCCGTCCGCGTCGGCGTCGCGGCCCCACGCGACGGTGTGCGTTTCGGCCAGCTGCTCGGTGAGCTGCGCGGCGCGGTCCTGCAGCGCCGCCCGGTCGTCGTGGTCCTGGACCATGTACAGGCCGTCGAACGTCTCGTTCAGGGTGTCCTGCAGGTCGGCGTACCGGCGGCGTGCGGCCGAGCGGTCCATCCGCGCTCGCAACGCGTCGGGAATGGTCTTCAACATCGGAGAAACTCCTGCGTTGTTTTGGGGGAGAGGGGGCCGACTCGGCCGGAGCCGGCCCCCTGGGGGCGTGTCGTCAGCTGGCGGTGGTGCGAAACTCGCCGTCCCGGGAGCACCGCCAGACGTCCTGACTCGGCCCGGTGCCGCCCTCGCGGCCCTGGTAGGTCACGTTCTGCGCGCTACCGCACGTCGGGCAGCACGCCTTGCCGCTCACTTCTTGTCGCCCTTGGCCAGCTCGGGGTAGCCGCGGCCCTTCTTGCCCCACATTGAGGGCGTGGGCGCGGTCGCGGTGCCTCCGCTGCTGGACCGGCTCTGATCGGACATACTTGGACCTGCCTCTCTTGAGGTGGGCCTCGCCGTTATCTTCCTAGGGACCGTTGGCGGGGCCCTTTTGTGCTGGTCACAGGCGGAAGTGCCCGAGACGATGGGGACCGGGAGAGATCCGGCTCTTGGTCAGGCGCGGCGTCCGGTGCGAAACGTCGTCATCGCCGCTCGCCGCCCACCACGGACAGCTCGGCGCGTGACGTTGCCGGCGGCTCGTCCCGCTCAGGCAGCGCCTGGACGATGGCTCGCTCGATGTCCGCGAGCTGCTCGGCCTACAGCTCCTTGACCTTCTTGGCCCGCGCGAACCCGAGGCCGAGAGCGCTCTGCACCTGGCGGATGGACGCGTCCTCGGGCAGCTCGCCTCGGTCGATCGCGGCGACCATGCGCTCGCACTGCTGTTCGTCGGTGAGCGCACGCGGCGCCGCGGGCTTCGCGCTCTCCGGAACCCGGACGCCCTTGTTCGGACGACGCTTACGTGGCGCTTCCGACTTCCGCTCTTGCGGCCGGTCGTCACCGATTCGCGGCCTCTTCTCGCCGCCCTCGGCGGTGGTTCGGACCGAGGTGGGGCGAGCGATGACCGACAGCGTCCGCCGCTGCCCGCTGGCAAGCGGCCACGCCATCACCGGGACGACGCCAGCGCTCTCTGCGCCGCCCTCCTCGGCGCTGTCGGAAGCGCCCGGAGGAGGTACGGCGGTGCCATGCTCGGCGAGGGCCGATTCGGCGTTTCGCAGATCCATCTCTGCCAGCCGCGGCATCGCCTGACCGTCCTTGCCGTGCCAGGGATCGGCCATGTTGATCGACCTGTCGATCACGCCGATGAGGTGCGCCGTCACGGCCGCGCCGACCGGCCCGAGCGCATGAGCGAACATCGCCCCCATGACCGCCCACACGGACACATGGCCGGTGGGCACGGCCGCGACCAGGTTGAGAAGGATCGATGTGGTCAGACAGCCCACACCGATCTTCTCCGCCTGCCTCGACAGCTCACCGCCGGCACCGGCCAGCCGTGCGCGGACGACGATGATCCAGCACACCGTGCCGATCAGCAGAGCCTCCAGGCCCCACAGCGCCCACCACACGGGACTGTGCGAGTCGACATGCATGATGCGTGCGGCGCCCTGCTGGGCACCGGTCGTCGACCAGATGCCGAACCCGACCAGCAGCGGCACCAGGACGTGCAGGTTCCGGCTGCGTAGCCACTCCAGGCGCAGCGCATGGGCCTCCCCGGACCGCGCCATCAGCGCTTTGACCCGCGTCCGCTCGCGGGCCGCTCGGAACTGTCGGTGTATCCGAGCCAGCTCCGCCTCGGCCTGGACGTCTGCCTCACGCTCTGCCCGCGCCAGCTTGGCCAGCCGCGACTCCTCGGCTACGTCCGCCCGTGACCGGCCTCCGCCCGGAGCCGCTCCAGCTCATCAACCCGCCGCGCGTCCGCCAGCTCCCGCTGCCGCTGCAGCTCACGGGCCAGCTCCTCCGGACTTCCCGGCGCGTCGGAGGTCGGCGGCTTCCTGTTGAGGATCGTCATCGCGAACGTCCTCCCTCCAGGATGTCCAGGACCGGCCCGACCACGCGGTTCAGCTCGGTGACCAGCCCTGCGACGGCCTGCCGGGCGGCGTGCTCGACACCGTCGGCCGGACCGTCCGGAGCCGCCGGCAACAGGCCGACCGGAACCGCGAACGTCAGTGCGAGACTGGCCTGCATGAACGGGTACTCGGTCACGTCCTTCTCAGTGGGGTCGACGTAGTTGTAGCCCTCGCCGCGAAGCTCCGTGGGCCAGTCGCGCCAGTACCGGCCGCGCTGCCAGTCGAACGACCGGGCCAGCGCCGTCGGCCAGGGCGCCACCAGGCTCACGGCCGCGACCAGCGTTCCGTCCCACTGGCTCCGCTCCACACAGGCGTTCAGCACCCGCGACTGGTGGCGGACGTAGCCGGGCGCCATTACCGGCCCGGTCGCCGTCCGACACGCCGCGGCCGCGAACTCGGCCAGCCTGGTCGACGGCTCCGCCCACGTCCCGTCCCAGCACTCGGCGAACGAGCTGTTCAGCCGGTCCCGCACGTAGGCGCCGTATCGCGAGACGCCGTCACTGGCGCACTCCTGGTCGTACTCCGCGTCGACCCAGAACGGGCCCGACGTGTCAGAATGAAGGTTCATCGGGTTGGACCTCCCGAGGTCCGATCAAGGCCCTCGTCAGGCGGTTGCGTCGCCATGACGAGGGCCGCTCTACTTTCCGGGGCTTTTGAGACGCACCTGCAGATAGGCGCGCACGTTCCGGGAGGCGCCACGGCACGGATAGTCCGACGACACCTCAATTGGGTCGAACGCCTCGGCCAGGATCTGGGCCCCGGCCAACACCTCGTCCGGCAGACCGACTAGCCGGATCCGGAGACCGGCCGCGGACATGCCCTCAGCGGCCACGGGCCTCACCGCTAGGTCGGAGCCTGGCTTGCGGCGCTCGCGGGCCATCAGCTGGCCTCGCTCTCCAGCAGCGCGATGTACTCGGCGATCGCCGAACCCGGGATCCGGCGCGAGCGGCCCTCCTGAACCGACCGCAGCCGACCCGACCGGATCAGCTCGTAGATCACCGACCGGGACAGCGACAGCAACTCCATCGCCTCGCTGACCCGGTACAGCCGCGCCGGCGCCGTTGGCATGGGGGAGATGGTCACGATGGCTACCTCCAGATGTCGGTGGCCCGAGATGGCACCTTCCGGGCCTTCCGTGTTGGTTCGCGAGCGTCCGTGGTCGGTCGCTAGCAGTCAAGGCGGAACCTAACGCATATGTCATAAGTGACAAGGTCTGGCTCTGAAGTGGCCTCTGACCTGTGCAGAAGGGGACTCGACGACCTTAGACGCTAGGCTTGCTGTCATAGGTCTTCGCAGCTTCGGAGGTGGCCCGTGCCGCTGCAGCACCCGAGATCGCGCTACCGGCAGGTGGCCGACGATCTCCGTGAAGCCATCGCCCGTGGGACCTACGGTCCAGGATCTGCGCTCCCGAGCCAGCCCGAGCTGGCTCGGAAGTACGGACTCAACCAGACCTCGATCAGCCGGGCCATCGGCCTTCTCGAATCCGAAGGTCTCATCCGCACTGAACGCGGGGTTGGATCGTTCGTCCTCGACATTCCTACTGTGCAGCGAATCCGTCGTATCCCGACTCGCGGTAACGGTTCGGGCAGTAGCTTCGCCGAGGGCATGCGCAAGGCCGGGCTTGACTCCAAAGACGGAGCTAAAGCAGGTCGAGGAAATTGACCCGCCGGACGAGGTGGCGACACGGCTCGACCTGCCAGAGGGCGAGAAGACCCTCATCCGGAAGCGCCACATGTTCGCGGACGAGCGCCCCGTCCAGTTGGCCGCCTCCTACATCTCGATGTCTATCGCCGGAGGCGTTGACATCGCCTTCCCTGACACGGGTCCTACCGGCCTCTACGAACGTTTGGCTGAGCGTGGTCATCGAGTAGTCCGCTTCACGGAGGAAATAGAGTCCCGACGGCCGACGGACGAAGAGGCTGACTTCCTGCGCATCAGCTCTGCACAGCACGTCTTGGAAGTCGTCCGTCTTGCCTATGACCGTGTGGGCCGTCCCATAGAAGCCGTCGTCAATGTCTTCCCTAGCCAGTTGTGGAAGCTGACCTACGAATGGGCGGCTGAAGAGTGAAGTCCGATCCTGAACTGCCGAGGCACTCTGTCAGCGTCTCGGGGGTCGTCAGGCGCGCCGATGGGAAGATCCTCGCGATTAAGAGAGCTGACGACGGTCGATGGGTGCCGCCTGGCGGCGTCCTGGAACTGGATGAGACGCCTTACGAAGGTGTCGTCCGAGAGGTGTTTGAGGAGACGGGCGTAAAGGTCGAGCCGGAGCGGCTGACCGGCGTGTACAAGAACATGAAGCTGGGCGTCGTCTCGCTGGCCATTCTTTGTCGCCCTGTCGCCGGCGAACCTCACACCACAGACGAGGCCACATCGGTCGCGTGGCTGCTCCCGTCAGAGGCAGTCGAAGCCATGCCCGAAGCACGGGCTATCCGGGTGACGGACGCCCTCCGAGAGGACGGCCCCTTCGTCCGCGCCCACGATGGAACCGCCCTTCTGTGAAGGCCGACAGTCGCCACTCGGTCAGCGTGGCCGGAGTCGTCGTTGACGATCAGGGCCGAGCCCTGCTGATCCAGCGCCGAGACAACGGCCACTGGGAGGCACCCGGCGGTGTCTTGGAACTAGACGAGGATATTCTCACGGGCCTCCGCCGCGAGATCGAGGAAGAGACCGGCCTGCAGGTGACGCCAACGGCCCTGACCGGCGTCTACAAGAACATGACCCCCGGCATCGTGGCCCTG
Organism: Actinomadura rubrisoli; assembly: GCF_004349215.1. Taxonomy (GTDB): domain Bacteria; phylum Actinomycetota; class Actinomycetes; order Streptosporangiales; family Streptosporangiaceae; genus Spirillospora; species Spirillospora rubrisoli. The sequence goes on from NZ_SMKU01000479.1 coordinate 5,317, forward strand.
GTCCTCCGCTGCAAGGCCGAGGCCGGCTCCCTCCGACAGTCGGACGAGACCTCCGCCTTCCGTTGGGTCACCGCCGACGAGGTCGCCGAGCTGGCCGACGAAGCCTTCGCCATCCGAGTCCAAGACGCCCTGGCCGCCCGCCCAACCGTCCCTATTCGTCAACATGATGGCATCCACGTCCTCAGCTGATGGATCGGTAGTTACGCATTGAAGTGATCTCAGGGATTTAGAACCGGACGGTCGAGCTTTCTGAGTGTTGAAGGTGCCGTTCGGGGAGACACGCGGACAGATCGCCTGGCCGGGAAATAGGACGTGGAGCCCCGGTAGAGAAGGAA
>NZ_SMKU01000047.1 GCF_004349215.1 Actinomadura rubrisoli
CGGTGGCGGCGGTCGTCCCGGTGGCGGCGGCGGCTTCGGCGCGCCCCGCGCGGGTGGCGGCGGTCGTCCCGGCGGTGGCGGCGGCTTCGGCCCCCGTCCCGGTGGCGGCGGACGCGGCAGGGGCGGCACGCAGGGGGCCTTCGGGCGTCCCGGCGGCCGGCCCGCACGCGGGCGCAAGTCGAAGCGGGCGCGCCGTCAAGAGTTCGAGAACATGCAGGCGCCCGCCGTCGGCGGCGTCCAGGCACCGCGCGGCAACGGCCGGACCATCCGGCTGCCGCAGGGCGCCTCGCTGACCGACTTCGCCGAGAAGATCGGCGCCAACCCGGCGTCGCTCGTCGCGATCATGATGCACCTCGGCAAGATGGTCACCGCGACCCAGTCGGTGGACCCCGACGACCTCCAGGCCCTCGGCCTGGAGCTGGACTTCGACATCCAGGTCGTCAGCCCCGAGGACGAGGACCGCGCGCTGCTGGAGTCGTTCGACATCGAGTACGGCGAGGACGAGGGCGGCGAGGAGAACCTGCAGTCGCGTCCGCCGGTCGTGACCGTCATGGGCCACGTCGACCACGGTAAGACCAAGCTGCTGGACGCCATCCGCAACGCCAACGTGATGGGCGGCGAGGCAGGCGGCATCACCCAGCACATCGGTGCCTACCAGGTCGAGACCGAGGTCGACGGCGAGGAACGCAAGATCACCTTCATCGACACCCCGGGCCACGAGGCGTTCAGCGCCATGCGCGCCCGCGGTGCCGACACCACCGACCTGGTGGTGCTGGTGGTCGCCGCGGACGACGGCGTCAAGCCGCAGACCACCGAGGCGATCGACCACGCCACCGCGGCCGGGGTGCCGATCGTGGTCGCGGTCAACAAGATCGACGTCGAGGGGGCCGACCCCAACCGCGTCCGGGCCCAGCTCACCGAGTACGGCCTGGTCGCCGAGGAGTTCGGCGGCGACACCCAGTTCGTCGACGTGTCGGCGAGGCAGGGCCTCAACATCGACGGGCTGCTGGAGGCGATCATCCTGACCGCCGACGCCTCCCTCGACCTGCGCGCCAACCCCGACATGCCGGCCCAGGGCTCGGCCATCGAGGCCCACCTGGACAAGGGGCGCGGCGCCGTCGCCAGCGTCGTGGTCCAGCGCGGCACGCTGCGGGTCGGCGACTCGATCGTCTGCGGCGTGGCCCACGGCCGCGTCCGGGCGATGCTCGACGAGAACGGCAACAACGTCGAGGAGGCGTTCCCGTCCCGTCCGGTGGCGGTGCTCGGCCTCGCGGCCGTGCCCGGCGCCGGGGACAACTTCCTGGTCGTCGAGGACGACCGGGTCGCCCGGCAGATCGCCGACAAGCGCGTGGCGCGCAAGCGCAACGCCGAACTGCTCAAGAGCCGCAAGAGCAGCTCCCTTGAGGAGCTGTTCAAGGACCTTGAGCGCGGCGAGCGCGACGAGCTGCTGCTCATCCTCAAGGGCGACGTGTCCGGCTCGGTGGAGGCCCTGGAGGACTCGCTCCTCAAGATCGACGTGGGCGAGGAGGTCAACCTCCGGATCATCCGCCGCGGCGTCGGCGCGATCACGCAGAACGACGTCAACCTCGCGATGGCGTCCGACGGCGCGGTCATCATCGGCTTCAACGTGCGTCCCGAGCGGAACGCGCAGGAACTGGCCGACCGCGAGGGCGTGGACATCCGGTACTACTCGATCATCTACCAGGCGATCGAGGAGGTCGAGGCGGCCCTCAAGGGCATGCTGAAGCCGGAGTTCGAGGAGGCCCAGCTCGGCACTGCCGAGGTCCGGGAGCTGTTCAAGGTGCCGCGGATCGGCAACGTCGCCGGCTCGATGGTCACCTCCGGGATCATCCAGCGCAACGCCAAGGCCCGCCTCGTCCGCGACGGCGTCGTGGTCGCCGACAACCTCACGGTGTCGTCGCTGCGCCGCTTCAAGGACGACGCGACCGAGGTCCGCGAGGGCTTCGAGTGCGGTATCGGCGTCGGGTACAACGACATCAAGATCGGCGATGTCGTCGAGTGCTTCGAGATGCGGGAGAAGCCCCGCGCCTGAGGCACCGGCACGGCCCCCGCGCGGACGCGCCCTCCGGGGCGCGGCCCGCGCGGCGGGCCACCCGATGAACGGTGATCGACTAATCAGTGACACGACGCCAGGCGGATCTTCTAGCCTGGCGTCTGTCATGTCCGGTCCGTCCGTCCCCGCCGGGCGGCGGCCGGTCCGGGAACACGGCGGCGGACCGCCGTCGTTCCATCTCTGAGGATCCCGAGGTGATCGATCAGGTGTACGTGGGGGCTCTGACGCTCGACCTGCTGCTGGGGGACGTGCGCTCGCTGAAGCAGAAACGGTCCGTCCTGCGGCCCGTCATCGCCGAGGTGCACAAGCACTTCCCGGCGGTGGCCGTCGCCGAGACCGGCGGCAACGACCTGCACCGCAGGGCGGAGATCGGGGTGGCCGTGGTCTCGGCCACCGCGGCCAACTGCACCCAGGTGCTCGACCAGTGCGAACGGCTGGTGGCGGGGCGGCCGGAGATCGAGCTGCTGTCGGCCAGGCAGCGGCTGTTCAACGACGCCGACTGAGCCCGCGGGCTCGGAGCGGCGCGAGGATCATAGAAAGGGAGTGCGATCATGGTGGACGCAGCGCGCGCGCGCAAGCTCGCCGACCGCATCCAGCAGATCGTGGCGGAGATGCTGGAGCGCCGGATCAAGGATCCGCGCCTCGGCTTCGTGACCGTGACGGACACCCGCATCACCAACGACCTGCGCGACGCCACCGTCTACTACACGGTGTACGGGTCGGACGGCGAGCGCGCCGAGACGGCCGCCGCGCTGGAGAGCGCCAAGGGCGTCATCCGTTCGGAGGTGGGCAGGCAGACCGGGGTCCGGCACACGCCCAGCATCACCTTCGTCATGGACTCCCTGATGGAGAACGTCGCGCACATCGACGACCTGCTGGCCAAGGCCCGCGCCCGGGACGCCGAGGTGGCGAAGGCCGCCCAGGGCGCCTCCCCGGCCGGGGACCCCAACCCCTACCGCGAGCCGTCCGGCGATGACGGCGATGAGGGGGAGGACGGCGAGGCGGCGGCCGGCGCGGCGGAGGGCGGCGCGGCGGAGGGCGGCGAGGACGGCCGGCAGGGACGCCCGTCATCGTGAGCGGGCCGGAGGGGCGCGCGGAGACGCCGGGCGCGGTCTGGGCGCGGCAGTGCTCGCTGCGCGACGCGGGCGGGCACGCCGCGAGCGGCCATGACGTCGTGCCGCGCGGCGGCGGTGGCGCACGCGCCACCGCCGGAACGTCCGCGGCCAACGCGTCCGCCGGCAGCGCCTCCACCGGCGGGTTGTCCGTTGGTGGAGGGGCCAACGGCGGGGGATCCGTCCCCGCGCCGCCCGCCGCCTCCGCGTCCGCGGTGCCCGTCTCCGCGGCCCCTCAGGGAGCCGACCTGGAGTGGGACCGCGCGGTCGAGCTGATCCGCGCGGCCGACCAGGTCTGCCTCGTCTGCCACGTGGCGCCGGACGGGGACGCGCTCGGCTCGATGCTCGCGCTCGGGCAGGCCCTGCGCGCGATGGGCAAGGGCTGCCTGGCCTCCTTCGGCGAGCCGTTCACGGTCCCGGCGATCCTGCGGTTCCTGCCCGGCCAGGAGCTGCTGGTCGAGCCCGACCGGATGCCCGAGGCGCCCGCCCTGATGGTCTCGCTGGACGCGGCGGGCCAGGCGCGGCTGGGCTCGCTGGCCGCCCGCGCCGGACGCGCCGGGGCGCTGATCGTCATCGACCACCACGCGTCCAACACCGCGTTCGGCGGCGTGCGGCTCGTCGACCCGGACGCCGCCGCGACCGCCGTCCTGGTCGAGGAGCTGATCCGGCGGCTCGGCGTCCCCCTCGACGGCGACATCGCCCAGGGCCTGTACGCCGGGCTCGCCAGCGACACCGGCTCGTTCAAGTACCCCTGCACGACCCCCGAAGTGCACGACCTGGCCGGACGGCTGCTGACCGCGGGCGTCCGCCCCGAGGCCGTCAGCCGGGAGCTGTGGGACCGGGCCCCGTTCGGCTACCTCCAGGTCTTGGCGGGCGCGCTGGCGCGGGCCCGGCTGGAGCGCGACGCGGCGGGCGGCGAGGGTCTGGTCTGGACGACGATCGCCCGCGCCGACCGCGACTCGCGCGACGTCCCCTACGACCAGCTCGAAGGCGTCATCGACCAGCTCAGGCGTACCGACGAGGCCGAGGTCGCCGTCGTGCTGAAGGAGACCGACAAGGGCGAGTGGTACGTCTCCACCCGCGCCAAGGGCTCGGTGGACGTCGGCCGCGCCTGCGTCGAGCTGGGCGGGGGCGGGCACCGCACCGCCGCCGCGTTCACCATGGGCGGGGAGCCCGCCTGGATCATCGACCGGCTGCGGGCGGCGCTGCGCGTCCCCGACGAGACCCTCGACTGACCCCGCGAGACCTGCCCGCACGACCCGGCCTCGCATGACGTGACCCGCACGACTGGACACTGCACGACTGGACACTGCACGACGGATTCGGAGCGCACTCGGTGGAATCGGGCTCGGCGGAATCGGGACTTGTCGTCGTCGACAAACCCGCGGACTGGACCTCGCACGACGTGGTGGGCCGCATGCGGCGGCTCGCGAAGACCCGGCGGGTCGGCCACGCCGGCACGCTGGACCCGATGGCCACGGGCGTCCTGGTGATCGGGATCGGCAAGGCCACCCGGCTGCTCGGGCACCTCGCGCTGACCGAGAAGGGCTACGACGCGACGATCCGGCTCGGCGCATCGACCAACACCGACGACGCCGAGGGGGAGATCACCGCCGCGGCGTCCGCCGCGTCCGTCGCGGACGAGGCGCTGCGCGCGGGCGTCGCGGCGCTGACCGGGCCCATCCGGCAGGTGCCGCCGCAGGTCAGCGCGATCAAGGTGAACGGGGAGCGGGCGTACAAGATGGCCCGCAAGGGCGAGGAGGTCGCCCTGAAGGCCCGTCCGGTGACCGTGCACGGTTTCGAGGTGACCGGCGTCCGGCGGCACGGCGACCTGATCGACGTGGACGCCTCCATCTCCTGCTCGTCCGGCACCTACATCCGCGCGCTGGCCCGCGACCTGGGCGCGTCGCTCGGCTGCGGCGGGCACCTGACCCGGCTGCGCCGCACCCGCGTCGGCCCGTACGACCTGGCCGGGGCCCGCACGCTCGACCGGCTCGCCGAGAAGCTGGAGATCCTCCCGATGGGCGAGGCGGTCGCCGCCGCGTTCCCCCGCCGGGACGTGTCGGACGACGAGGCCCGCACGGTCGCGCACGGCGGACGGCTCCCGGCGGCGGGGCTCGGGCCGGGTCCCGTGGGCGTCTTCGCGCCCGACGGGACCCTCCTGGCCCTCGTCGAGGAGCAGGGCGACATCGCCAAGCCCCTCGCCGTGTTCGTGCCGTGAGGCCCGCCCCGAAGGGGGCTATCCGGCGGGGCTCGGCGCGGTCTTCTCGTTGGCGAGCAGGGTCTTGAGGTCCTTCGCCATGTCGGCGCTGCCGAACTGGTAGCGGAACAGCAGCCGTCCCGACCCGTCCGGGCCGTAGGCCATGACGTTGCTGCCGTGCTGGACCTGGTAGTTGCCCTTGGCGTGCGCTGGCGCGGGGCTGACGGGCGCCTTGGCGATCCCGGCGGCCTTCTCGATGCTCTTCCATGGGCCGGTCAGTCCCACGAACGACTTGTCGAATCGGCCGAGGTAGTCCTTGAGCGCCCTTGGCGTGTCCCGGGCGGGGTCGGCGGTGATGAACACGACCTGCACGCCCGCCCGCTGCGCCGGGCTCAGCAGGGACAGGGCGCCCGCCGCGTCCGCCATGGTCGTCGGGCAGATGTCCGGGCAGTTGGTGAAGCCGAAGAACAGCAGGGCCACCTTCCCTCTCGTCCTCTTGGGCAGGTCGTAGGGGCGGCCGTTCATGTCCGTCATCGTGACGTCGGGGATCTTGTACGAGCCGGGCAGCGCCGTCGCCTTGTACGGCGAGGCGGGCGCGGTGTCGGCGATCGTGACCGGAGCGGACTCCCCGCCGCAGGCGGCGGCGCTGAGCAGGACGGCGGCCAGGCCGAGGCCGGCCAGCGCGGGGCGTGGCGGACGGGCGGGGCGTGCGGAAACGCGCATGGGACTCTCCACGTGAGTAGACGTCGGCGGACCCCGCCGCGTGGTGTCCGGTGCGTGCGGGCGGCGGGGTGAGGGTGAACTTGGCGTCGGCTCAGCGCGCGGGAGGGCCCCGGCGGACGAGCGCGTGGCGGAGCGGGGCGTCCGCGATAGGACGGACCGCGACCCGGAACCGGGGGACTGGGGCGGCCAGGGCCTCGGCGGGCGACAGCGCGGCGGCGAGCAGCCGCCACGGTCCGGCCGCGGTGGCGGAGACCCGCCGGGCCAGCGCCCAGAGTGCGGCGTCGCCGCGCCGCAGCCACCAGGCGGCCGCCAGCGCCGCCCCCAGATGGACGAGCGTCATGGTGACGCCCCCGTGCCCCGGGACGGCGGCGAAAGGCTCCGTGGCCGCGACCGGCGGTTCGGCGGCGTGATGCCCGATCCCGCCGTGGACGGGACCGCCGTGGACAGGGCCGGACGATGCGCGGGCGAAGAGTGCGTGCAGGCCGAACTGGGCGCCGACGAGCCCGCCCAGGATCGTCCCGAAGGACCGTTCGGCGCCGGACAGCAGCAGCGAGAGCCCGGTCACGAGCAGGAACCCGAGCCCCACGGCCCCCGGCGGTACGGCGGCGTGCGCGGCGTACGCGTGTCCGGCGGTGGTCAGGATCAGGCAGACCGTGGCGAAGACCACCGCGCGGGCAAGACGGAAGCAGGGCTGTACGGGCATGTGTCCGCTCATGGTCCCACGGGGTGCGGAAAACCCCGCGCCGGGGCGGCAGGATGGAACCTGGTGGCGCGCGTGGCGAGCATCACCCCGCGGACCCCGTGCGCACTAACCTACGGTCGCGTAACCTACGTGACCGTAGGTCCGAAGGCGAGGAGGTGCCCCTTTGACCACTGCGACGGACCGGCCCCAGGCCCCGTCCCCCACCCGTCCGCGGCTGCGCGGCTGGCTGCATCTCGGCGCGTTCCCCGCCGTGCTGGTCGCCGGGCTCGTGCTGGTGGCGCTCGGCCCGACCCCGCAGGCGCGGCTCGCGTCGGCGGTGTACGTGGCGACGTCCGGGATGCTATTCGGCATCTCCGGGACGTACCACCGGCAGCGCTCGCACCGGCTGATCGAGGTCCTGCGCCGCTTCGACCACGCCAACATCTACCTGATCATCGCCGGGACCTACACCCCGTTCGCGGTCCTCGCGCTGGACGGCGGCGTCCGGATCGGCGTCCTGGCCGCCGTCTGGACGGGCGCCATCGCCGGAGTCGTCTTCAGGACGACCTGGATCGGCGCCCCGCGCGCGCTCTACGTGACCCTCTACATCGTGCTGGGCTGGGTGGCGGTCCTCTTCCTGCCCCAGTTCCTGTCCGGCGCCGGTGTCGCCGCTTGCGCCATGGTCGCGCTCGGCGGCGTCTGCTACAGCGTCGGCGGGGTCGTGTACGGGCTGCGCCGTCCGAACCCGTCCCCGCGCTGGTTCGGGTTCCACGAGGTCTTCCACGCCTTCACGCTCGCCGCGTACGTCCTGCAGTACATCGCCGTCTCGCTGGTCGTCTACCAGTCCGGCTGAGCCGGGCCCGTACGGGAAAGCACGCCCCACCGGTAACCGCACCGGACGGCGCATGGCACTCTTAGGACCACGACAGGTGAGACTCGGCAGGAAACCGGGCAGGGACGTCCAACGCAGGGAGAGCATGGTGCGGCGCTGGCATGGCCTCGACGAGGTACCGGCCGACTGGGGCCGTTCGGTGATCACCATCGGGGTGTTCGACGGCGTGCACCGCGGCCACCAGCGCATCGTCGGCGCCGCCGCGGAGGAGGCGCGCCGCCGCGGGCTGCGCTCCGTCGTGATCACCTTCGACCCGCACCCGGACGAGGTCGTGCGGCCCGGCACCCACCCGCCGCTGCTGGCGAGCACCAAGCGCCGCGTCGAGCTGCTGGAGTGCCTCGGCACCGACGCGGTCGTGGTCGTCCCGTTCACCCTGGAGCTGTCGAAGGTGCCGCCGGACGAGTTCGTCCAGTCGGTGCTCGTCGACCGGCTGCACGCGGCCCACGTGATCGTCGGCGAGGACTTCCGCTTCGGGCACCGCGCCAAGGGCAACGTGGCGCTGCTGAGGGAGCTCGGCGAGAAGTACGACTTCACCGCCGAGGGCATGCCGCTGGTCGCCAACGGCGACACGATCTCCTCCACCTACATCCGCTCGCTGCTCGACACCGGCGCCGTCGGGGAGGCCGCGCAGGCGCTCGGCCGCCCGCACCGCGTCGAGGGCGTCGTCGTGCGCGGCCACCAGCGGGGCCGGGCGCTCGGCTTCCCCACCGCCAACCTGGAGACGCTGCCGCACACCGCGATCCCCGCGGACGGCGTCTACGGCGGCTGGCTGGTCTGCGACTCCGACCGCTACCCGGCCTTCCGCTGGCCCGCCGCGATCTCCATCGGGACGAACCCGACCTTCGAGGGGGCCGGGGAGCGGACCGTCGAGGCGTACGCGCTGGACCGCGACGACCTCGACCTGTACGGCGAGCACATGGCCGCCGACTTCACCGCCCGCATCCGCGACACCCTGAAGTTCGACTCCGTCGAGGCCCTCATCGAGGAGATGCACCGGGACGTGGCCGCGGCCCGCGAGATCACCGCCGGGTGACACGGTCCGTGATCACGCCGGTTCCGCACGGTGACGGGGGGGCTTTAGGGCATGGTACGGTGAATAGTCGCCGGGAAGGGCCCCGGCGCGGTTGGCTGCACCCTCATGCGGCCCGCCATTTTTTCTTAAGACGCACCATGCGGACCCGCGAGCCCACCGGGCCGGGGATCTGCGGGTGACGAATTCACTGAAGGAGCCACGTGTCGCTCGACACCGCCACGAAGAACCAGATCATCGCCGAGTACGCGACCACTGAGGGTGACACCGGTTCCCCGGAGGTCCAGGTCGCGCTCCTCACGCGCCGCATCAACGATCTGACGGAGCACCTCAAGGAGCACAAGCACGACCACCACAGCCGCCGCGGCCTACTGCTGCTGGTCGGCCGTCGTCGCCGGCTCCTGAAGTACCTGAGCAACAAGGACATCAACCGTTACCGGCAGCTGATCGAGCGACTCGGTCTGCGCCGCTAGCACGGTGAGGGAGCGGCCCGCCGGGCCGCTCCCTCTCTTTATGGCCGGACGGGCCGCGACGCCCCGCCCGGCCGCGCCGGTGGCCCGGCCCTGCGGGCCGGCACCGGCACCCGGCCGCCCGTCCCTCCGGGGCGGGCAGGCCGCCAACTGGAGAACAAGCCTCGCGGACACCGCTGGTGCGGGCCGGTCCTCGGTAGTGGCCTCCGGACTCGATCCGGATGCTTCGATCGAAGACCGGCAGCGTGATAGCCACGGGAAACGGCCGCGGGGACCGACAGAAGAAACCTTGAGGAGGTTTCCCGTGACAGAAGCCGTGCGCATCGACGGAGCGCAGAGCACCGAGGCCGTGATCGACAACGGCGCCTTCGGCACCCGTACCATCCGCTTCGAGACGGGCCGACTGGCCCGCCAGGCGGCCGGCTCGGCCGTCGCCTACCTCGACGACGAGACGATGGTGCTGTCGGCGACGACCGCGTCGAAGAAGCCCAAGGACAACCTGGACTTCTTCCCCCTGACCGTGGACGTCGAGGAGCGGATGTACGCCGCCGGGCGCATCCCCGGCTCGTTCTTCCGCCGGGAGGGCCGCCCGTCCGAGGACGCGATCCTCACCTGCCGCCTGATCGACCGGCCGCTGCGCCCGTCGTTCACCAAGGGCCTGCGCAACGAGATCCAGGTCGTCGAGACGATCATGGCGCTGCACCCCGACCACCTGTACGACGTCGTGGCGATCAACGCCGCCTCGATGTCCACGCAGCTGGCGGGCCTGCCGTTCTCCGGCCCGATCGGCGGCGTGCGCGTCGCGCTGATCGAGGGCCAGTGGGTCGGCTTCCCGACCCATCCCGAGCTCGAACGCGCCACCTTCGACATGGTGGTCGCCGGACGGGTGCTGGAGGACGGCGACGTCGCGATCATGATGGTCGAGGCGGAGTCCACCCGCGACACCCTGAAGCTCGTCGCCGACGGCGCGACCGCGCCGACCGAGGAGACCGTCGCCCAGGGCCTGGACGCGGCCAAGCCGTTCATCAAGGTGCTGTGCAAGGCGCAGAGCGACCTCGCCGCCGTGGCCGCGAAGGACACCGCCGAGTACCCGATCTTCCTGGACTACGAGGACGACGTCCTCGCGGCCGTCACCGCCGCCGTGGCCGACGACCTGGCGCAGGCGCTGACCATCGCCGGCAAGCAGGAGCGCGAGTCCCGGCTGGACGAGATCAAGGCCGGCGCCGCCGAGAAGATCGGCGAGGGCTTCGAGGGGCGCGAGAAGGAGATCTCCGCCGCGTTCCGCGCCGTCACCAAGAAGCTGGTCCGCGAGCGGGTCATCAGCGACGGCCTGCGCATGGACGGGCGCGGCCTGAAGGACATCCGCCAGCTCACCGCGGAGGCGCACGTCCTGCCGCGCGTGCACGGCTCGGCGCTGTTCGAGCGCGGCGAGACGCAGATCCTGGGCGTCACCACGCTGAACATGCTCCGCATGGAGCAGATGATCGACACGCTGAACCCCGAGCGCACCAAGCGCTACATGCACAACTACAACTTCCCGCCCTACTCGACCGGTGAGACCGGCCGGGTGGGCTCGCCGAAGCGGCGCGAGATCGGCCACGGCGCGCTCGCCGAGCGCGCCCTGATCCCGGTGCTGCCGACCCGCGAGGAGTTCCCGTACGCGATCCGGCAGGTGTCGGAGGCGCTGGGCTCCAACGGCTCCACCTCGATGGGCTCGGTCTGCGCGTCCACCATGTCGCTGCTGGACGCGGGCGTGCCGCTCAAGCAGATGGTGGCCGGCATCGCGATGGGCCTCATCCACGAGGGCGGCGAGTACGTCACGCTGACCGACATCCTCGGCGCCGAGGACGCGTTCGGCGACATGGACTTCAAGGTCGCCGGCACCCGCGACGTGATCACCGCGCTGCAGCTGGACACCAAGCTCGACGGCATCCCCGCCTCGGTGCTGTCCGCCGCGCTCAAGCAGGCCAAGGGCGCCCGCCTGGCGATCCTGGACGTCATGCAGGAGGCCATCGAGGCGCCGGCCGAGATGAGCCCGAACGCGCCGCGGATCATCACGATCAAGGTCCCGGTCGACAAGATCGGCGAGGTCATCGGCCCCAAGGGCAAGATGATCAACTCGATCCAGGACGACACCGGCGCCGACATCACGATCGAGGACGACGGCACGATCTACGTCGGCGCCACCGACGGCCCGTCCGCCGAGGCCGCGCGGCAGGCGATCAACGCGATCGCCAACCCGCACATGCCGGAGGTCGGCGAGCGGTTCCTCGGCACGGTCGTCAAGACCACGACGTTCGGCGCGTTCGTGTCGCTGCTGCCCGGCAAGGACGGCCTGCTGCACGTCTCGCAGATCCGCAAGCTGCACGGCGGCGCCCGGATCGAGAACGTCGAGGACGTCATCAGCGTCGGCGCGAAGATCCAGGTCGAGGTCACCGAGATCGACCAGCGCGGCAAGCTGTCGCTGGTGCCGGTCGAGGTGGTCGACCGCGAGCGCGCCGACAGGGGCGAGGGCGGCGGCGGTGACGCGCCGGCCGCGTCCGACGCGTCCGTCGAAGGCGACTCCGGCGACGACGACGGCGACCGCCAGGACGGCCGCGACGACGGCGAGCGCCGCGCGCCCCGCCGCCGCCGCACCCGCCGCGGCGGCGACGAGCCCGGCCAGCGCAACTCCTGACCCGGGAGCTCCGATGACCGACCGGCCTGCCCGCGCGAGGGCAGGCCGGTCGGCCGCATTCACCCCGTCTTCGACCTTCGGAATGTGAGCGACACGTGACCCTGCCGGCGAGGGCGCAGGAGCCCGGTACCACCACCACGATCCACACCGACGGCGCCGGCTCGGTCCGCCGCACCGTCCTGCCCGGCGGGCTCCGCGTGATCACCGAGACGATGCCGACCGTCCGGTCCGCGGCGTTCGGCATCTGGTCGGCCGTCGGCTCCCGCGACGAGGCGGTCGCCGACGCAGGCGCCAGCCACTACCTGGAGCACGTGCTGTTCAAAGGCACGCGGTCACGGTCGGCACTGGAGATCTCCGCGGCGGTCGACGCGGTCGGCGGCGACCTCAACGCCTTCACGGCCAAGGAGTACACCTGCTACTACGCGCGGGTGCTCGACTCCGACCTCCCCCTCGCCGTGGACATCGTGTCCGACATGGTCGCGTCCTCGGTCAACCGCCCCGAGGACGTCGAGGCCGAGCGCGGGGTGATCCTCGAAGAGATCCACATGCGCGACGACGACCCCGGCGACCTGATCCACGACGAGTTCGCCCTCGCCCTGTACGGCGACACGCCCCTCGGCCGCCCGATCCTCGGCACCGTCGACTCGATCAACGCGCTGACGCGGGACCGGATCCACGGCTACTACCGCGAGCACTACGTCCCGTCCAACCTGGTGGTGTCGGTGGCGGGCAACATCGACCACGACGAGGTCGTGGGGCTGGTCGCCCGCGCGTTCGCCGGGCACCTGACCGGCGACGCCGCGCCCGCCGCGCCCCGCCTGGACGGCGCGCCCGCCCTCGTCGACCCCCGCACCCGGGTGATCGACAAGGACACCGAGCAGGCCCACATCGTCCTCGGCGGCGCCGGCGTCTCCCGTACCGACGACCGCCGCTTCGCGCTCGGCGTGCTGAACGCGGCGCTCGGCGGCGGCATGTCGTCGCGGCTGTTCCAGGAGGTCCGCGAGAAGCGGGGCCTCGCCTACTCGGTCTACAGCTACACCGCCCAGTACGCCGACTCCGGCGTCTTCGGCGTCTACGCGGGCTGCCAGCCCGGCAAGGTCGAGGAGGTCCTGTCGATCTGCCGCGACGAGGTGGCCAAGGCCGCCCGCGACGGCCTCGCCGACGAGGAGCTTGAGCGCGGCAAGGGCCAGCTGCGCGGCGCGATGGTCCTCGGCCTGGAGGACACCGGCTCCCGGATGAGCCGCATCGGCAAGAGCGAGCTGGTGTACGAGTCGCTGCTGCGGGTCGACGAGGTGCTGGCCCGCATCGAGGCCGTCACGCCCGACGACGTGCGGGCCGTCGCGAGCGAGGTGCTGGACGCCCCGCAGGCCCTGACGGTGATCGGTCCGGTCGGAGACCGGGACTTCACCGCCTGACCGGCCGCGCGGCCCTCCCGGGCGCCCCGCCGGCGGGCGCCCGGCGCGGGGTCAGTGCAGGATCCACGACAGGTTGAACTTGCGGAACACGATCGACCGGTACGACGTGCCGTTGTGGCGCGTGTCCAGGTTGGACTCGACGAGCGCGGCGACCCGGTAGTCGCTGGTCTTGGCCATGCTGGAGTAGCCGCCTTCGGTTCCCGCCTCGGCCGGCGGCGGCGCGTCGGTGAGGGGGCGGTCGACCGGCCACGTCCTTGCGCCGTCGTAGCTGATCCGCACCCGCATCGTTTCCGCGCGGTGCGTGGTGCTGGCCGGATTCAGGAAGATCGTCCGTGCCGGGGCGTCGTTGTTGTACTGCAGCACGGACGCCTGGCTCGGGACGTCGGGCAGGGCGCTGTCGGGCGCGAACGCCGAGTACCCGCCGTCCGCGTCCGTCCGGGCGACCCAGCGCTGGTCGCCTCGGACAGCTTCTGCAGGTGCCAGGACCTGCCGTGGTCGGTACTGATGATGTTGCGGTGCTGCGCGGGGATGATCAGCTGGCCGGAAGTGGTGGAGAGCCCGGCGCCGGGACCGACCGCGTCCCACGCCCAGACCGTCCTGCCGTCGGCCTTGGTCTCGGGCAGCAGCGACGCGGTGAGGTCGGTCGGCGACGGCTCGTCGTTCAGGCCCGTGAAGGTCTGGCCGAACAGCACCGACGCCGACAGGACGGGCGTCGCGGACCCCGCCTGCAGCGTCGTCTTCATCGGGCCTCCTTGTTGATCTTGAGTTGCCAAGGACGCTAATCGACCGGAAACACCATCAAGATCAACAAAGCGTGAACGGCACCTGAATTCGGGTCGCGGCGCCCCGGCCCCGCCCGTTCGGGGCGTTCCCGGTACGCTGACCGGCCGGTCCCGGATGTGAGGAGGCGCCCGATGGCGACGGGCTGGATCTGCCACGAGCGCTACTTCTGGTACGACACCGGGACGGGCCCGCTCGGCATGCCGTCCGGCGGGTCCCTGGAGCCGCTGCGGCACCCCGACCATCCCGACACCAAGCGCCGCTTCCGGAACCTCGTCGAGGTGAGCGGGCTCCTGGACGCCCTCGTGCCGCTGGCGCCGCGTCCCGCGACCGAGGAGGAGCTGCTGCGCGTCCACACCGGGGCCCACGTCGCGCGGATGCGGGAGCTGTCGGCGTCCGGGGGAGGGGACGCGGGCGACGGCGAGTCGCCGTTCGGCGCGGGCTCCTACGACATCGCGCGGCTCGCCGCCGGCGGCGTGATCACCGCGGTGGACGCCGTCCTCGACGGGGCGGTGGCCAACGCCTACGCGCTCGTCCGGCCGCCGGGCCACCACGCGCTCCCCGATCGGGGCATCGGCTTCTGCATGTTCGGCAACATCGCGGTCGCCGCGGAGCACGCGCGCGCCCGCGGCCTGCGCCGGATCGCGGTCGTCGACTGGGACGTCCACCACGGCAACGGCACCCAGGCGATCTTCGAGGCCGACCCCGGCGTGCTGGCGGTCTCCCTGCACCAGGACGGGCTGTTCCCCCTCGGCTCCGGCGCCGTGGACGAGCGCGGCACCGGCCCGGGGAAGGGGTTCACGGTCAACGTCCCGCTGCCGCCGGGCTCGGGCACCGGAGCGTACCTGGAGGCGTTCGAGCGGGTCGTCGAGCCCGCCGTCCGCGCGTTCGCGCCCGAGCTGCTGTTCGTCGCGTCCGGCTTCGACGCGAGCACCTACGATCCGCTGGCCCGGATGGGCCTGCACTCCGGCTCGTACCGGCAGATGACCGAGCGCGTGATGGGGCTGGGCGTCCCCGTCGTCGTGGCCCACGAAGGCGGCTACTCGCCCGAATACGTCCCGTTCTGCGGCCTTGCCGTCGTGGAGGCGCTCGCCGGGATCCGCACGGCCGTCACCGACCCGTTCCTGGAGGACCTGCTCGCCATCCCGGGGCAGGAGCTCACCGTCCACCAGCGGGAGGCCGTGGCCCGCGCCGCCGCCGCGCTGGACCTGGAGGCCGTTAGATCCGCTCCGTGATCGGGTATCGCCCCCTGGTGAAGATCCTGATCAGAGTCGTGATCTCGGCGGTGGCGCTGTGGGTGGCCCAGGCGCTGCTGGACGGGATCGAGGTCACCGCGGGGAGCACGGGCAAGAGGGCCCTGACGCTGCTCGCGGTGGCGGTCATCTTCGGCGTCGTCAACGCGGTGCTCAAGCCGGTCATCCAGGTGCTGGGCTGCGCCTTCTACATCCTCACGCTGGGCCTGTTCGCCCTCGTGGTGAACGCGGCGCTGCTCATGCTGACGAGCTGGCTCGCCGAGGAGATGAACCTGCCGTTCCACGTCGACTGGTTCTGGCCCGCGTTCTGGGGGGCGATCATCATCGGCGTCGTCAGCTGGCTGCTCAACCTGTTCGTGGCGGAGAACCGGCTGGAGGACTAGGGCACCGGCGAAGCGGACCATAGTCCGCTAATCTCGAATCGGACCACAGTCCGCTTCGAGAGGATCATCATGAGCCGCCTGCTGCACATCTCCGCCTCGCCCCGCGGGGCCGCCTCCGAGTCGCGCGCGATCGCCGACGCCTACCTGGACGCCTTCCGGGAGATCCACGGCGACGTCGTCGACCACCACGACCTGTGGGACGGCACCCTGCCCGCGTTCGGCCCCTCGGGAGCCGGAGCCAAGATGGCCGTCTTCGCCGGGTCCGAGCCCGCCGGGCCCGAAGCCGCCGCGTGGGAGGCCGCCCGCGCGGTCTTCGAGCGCTTCGACTCCTACGACCGGTACCTGTTCAGCGTCCCGATGTGGAACGCGGGCGTCCCGTACATCCTCAAGCAGTTCATCGACGTCATCTCACAGCCGGGCTGGGTCTTCGGCTTCGACCCCGCGAAGGGCTACTCAGGCCTGCTCCGCAACAAGAAGGCAGTCGTCATCTACACCAGCGCCGTCTACGGCGAGGGCCGGGGCCCGGCGTTCGGCGCCGACTTCCAGGCCCCGTACTTCGACGACTGGCTCCGCTGGGCCGGCGTCGCCGACGTGGAGACCGTCACCTTCCGTCCCAACCTCGCCACCGCCGACGCGGACACCGGCCGCCGCGCCGCGCTCGCCGAAGCACGCGAGCTGGGCAAGCGCCGCTGACGGTAGGCTCGGACGCACGCTAGCCGGGAGGAACAGTGATCAACGTTGGGGTGCTGGGCGCGCGCGGCCGGATGGGGGCCGAGGTGTGCCGTGCCGTTGAGGGGGCGGACGACACCGAGCTCGTCGCCGCCGTCGACCAGGGGGACGCGCTCGACGCGCTGACCAAGGCCGACGTCGTCGTCGACTTCACCCACCCGGACGTCGTGATGGACAACCTCAAGTGGTGCGTCGGGCACGGCCTCCACGCCGTGGTCGGCACCACCGGGTTCGACCCGTCCCGGCTCGACACGGTCCGCTCCTGGCTGACCGGCGCGTCGGGCAACGTCCTCATCGCGCCCAACTTCGGCGTCGGCGCGGTCCTGATGATGCACTTCGCGCGGAAGGCGGCGCCGTTCTTCGAGTCCGTCGAGGTCGTCGAGACGCACCATCCGAACAAGGCCGACGCCCCGTCCGGCACCGCCTACCGCACCGCCGAGCTGATCGCCGCCGCCCGCGCCGAGGCCGGCGTCGCCGCGCCCCCCGACGCCACCACGTCCGAGATCGACGGGGCCCGTGGCGCCGATGTGGACGGCGTCCGCGTCCACGCCGTCCGCATGTCGGGCGCCGTGGCCCACCAGGAGGTCGTCCTGGGCGGCCACGGCGAGCTGTTCACCCTCCGGCACGACTCGATGAACCGCGGGTCGTTCATGCCGGGCGTCCTGCTCGCCGTCCGCGAGGTGGCGGGCCTGCCCGACCGCCTCACGCTCGGCATCGAGGGGCTCCTCGGCCTGTGACCGGACCCCGGCCCGTGATGGAGTTCGCCGCCGACCCCTGGGACTACCTCGCCGCGTCCGAGGCGATCGACCTTGAGCACCCGCTCGTCCAGTCGATCGCCTCGGAGCTGCGCACCGGCGACGACATCGCCTTCGCCCGGTCCGCATTCGACCTCGTCCGCGACCAGGTCACCCACTCCATGGACGCCGGAGACCCTCGCGTCCCGTGGCGCGCCTCCGACGTCCTCGACCAGCGCACCGGCCTCTGCTACGCCAAGTCGCACGCCTACGCCGCCCTGCTCCGCGCGGCCGGCATCCAGGCGGGCCTGTGCTACCAGCGCGTCTCCGGCGTCCTCCACGGCCTCACCGCCGTCCTGGTGGACGACCGCTGGGTCCTCCAGGACCCGAGAGGCAACAAGCCGGGCATCGACGTCCAGTTCTCCCCGTCCGAGGACCGCCTGGCCTACCCGGACCTCCCGGTCCATCCCACGGTCTACGCCGAGCCGCCCCGGACCGTCCTGCACGCCCTTCGGACGATGCGGAACCCGACCCGCTCCGCGCTCCCCACCACCCTCTGACCCGTCAGTCGAGGATCGTGACGGCGAGCCGGGCCAGCCGTTCGGGGTCGGCGAGGATCTCGATCGTGACGATCCTCCCGTCCGTGGTCAGTCAGCCGCCCAGATTCTCCACATCGCTCGTGTCGGTCCGGCTGAGCCGCAGCCACGCCTCCTGGACGGCGTCGTCCGCCTCGGCGAGGGACCCGAGCATCCGGTAGGCCGCCGCCCTGCGGTGCTAGGAGCTCTGGCCTCGCTGCCAGGGCTCCCACTCGTCCGTGGGGATCACCAGGCCGAACGGCTTCGGCAGCCTGATCTCGTCGCCGAACCTCCACCTGACGGACTCTTCGTACACGCCGGCGAAGGTATCGGGGCAGGTGAACAGCGTGGTCATCGGCGCCGCCGGGTCGCGCTCGACCAGCAGGTAGTACGGGACGCCCACACGGGCGTAACCGCTCCACTTGGTCGGCCCGCTCCGCCCCGGGCCGGGCCGGCGATCGTTCCGCGCGTTGCCCGGCGAGGTGACCTCGACCGCGAGTGCCAGATGCCGGGGGCTCAACTTCTTGATCTGTGTCTCCCGGGCCTCGCGATCGTCCTTCTTGCTGAGAAAGCACAAGTCGGGGATGTAGCCATCATGGATCTCGCTCAGGACCACGTCCTGTGTGGTGATGCATCGCCACGGGTAGGCGGGGTTGGCCAGCTCGGCGGCGAACATCTGCTTCTGGATGGTACGGATAATGGCGTTGTGGGCGTAGTCCGGCCCTGGTGACACGACGATCTCCCCACCGATGATCTCGACTCGGGTGCCGTCGTGGGGGAGATCTATCAGGTCGGCGAGCTCGTCCCGCGTCCACAGGTTGTAGGGGGTGTCGGGGAGCTCGTGGTGGTGGTGGCTGGTGGCAACGATGCTCACTTTAGGTGACTCCTCCATCACGTTCGGCTCCCGTCAGCGTAGAGGCCCTGTGTACTCAGCGTACCCAGAATCGGTGATCCGGGCGGGAACCCCCCCGGGGGGCGTCGGGGATGATTATGTAGATTCAGTGCGCTTTGTGGGGTCGGTCAGGCGACGGGAGCTGGGATGGACGGAGCGGTCGCGCGGCGTTTGTGGATGGTGCTCGAACCGCTGCACGCGGTGACCTACTTCTCGCCCGAGTGCCTCGGGGCGAACAAGGAGGTCGGGCTCAGGGGGTTCTGGATGGGGTACTTCGGGAGCCGGGGCGCACCGCTCGGGGCCGTCCCGGCCGGGGTCGTGGAGGCCACGTTCTACGGGTTCCATCCGGAGCGGGTGCGGCGGGCCGTCCCGGACGCGTGGCGGTTCGCGTCGCCGGAGAGCATTCTGCGGGTGCGCGGCGTGGCCGCGGCCAAGGCGCTGCGCAGGGTGGCACCGGGGATCGAGGACGTGGCGCCGCAGGCCGTGCCGCTGCTCGGGAGGGCCGTCGGGGCGGCGGACGGAGCCGGGCGGGCGCTGTTCGCGGCCAACCGGGACCTCGGGGTCCCTGACGAGCCGGTGGAAGCACTCTGGCAACTGGCCACCGCGCTGCGGGAGCACCGGGGGGACGGGCATGTCGCGCTGCTGACCGGCGCGGGGCTGAACGGACTGGAGGCGAACGTTCTGGCGTCCAGTGTGGGCGCCGTTCCGGGGGAGCGGGTCAGGGAGAGCCGCGGCTGGTCGAAAGAGGCATGGGACGAGGCGGTGGCTGCGCTGACCCGGCGCGGCCTACTGGAGGGGGAGCGGGCGACCGAGGCGGGACGCGCGCTGAAGGACGACATCGAGCGGCGGACGGACGCGCTCGCCTTGGAGGCCTTCCGGGTACTGGACGACCCGGAAGGCCTCTACGGGATGCTCGCGCCGTTCGCCAAGGCGGTGGCCGAGTCGGGCGATATGCCGTTCCCCAACCTGATCGGGGTGCCCCGGATCGCCTAACCCGTCGTCGGGACGGTGCGGTCGACGCCGGCGGCGGCGTAGGCGGCCTCCTCGTCGAGGGTCTCCTCGGCGAGGAGGGTGGCCGCCAGGGAGTCGAGCTTGTCGCGGTTGGCGCGGAGGGTCTGAAGGGCCTCGGCGTAGCACTCGTCCACGATGCGGCGGGCCTCCAGGTCGACGGCGTCGAGGGTGCCCTGCGCGGCGTACTGGCCCATGGGGTCCATGCCGTCCGCCGGGAGGATGGAGAGCGGGCCGACCTTCTGGGACATGCCCCAGCGGCCCACCATCCCGCGGGCGATCTTGGTGACCTGCTCCAGGTCGCTCTCCGAGCCGGTGGTGATCACGCCGAAGACCAGTTCCTCGGCGGCCATCCCGCCGAGCGCGCCGATGATGCGGCCGCGCAGGTACCGCTCGTCGTAGGCGTACCGGTCGCCCTCGGGCGTGGACACGGTGACGCCGAGCGCGCGGCCGTGCGGCACGATCGTGATCTTGCGGACGGGGTCGGCGCCCGGCTGGAGCATGCCGAGCAGGCCGTGGCCGGACTCGTGGTAGGACGTGCGGCGGCGCTCCTCGTACGGCATGACGAGGGAGCGGCGCGTGCCGAGCTGCACCTTCTCCAGGGCGGTGTGGAAGTCGGCCATGTCGACGGCGCCCTTCTCGCGCTTGACGGCGAGGAGGGCGGCCTCGTTGACGAGGTTGGCCAGCTCGGCCCCGGTCATGCCGGGCGTCATCTTGGCGACGGCGGTGAGGTCGGCGCCGGCGGACAGCGGCACCTCGCGGGTGTGGACGCGCAGGATCTCGACGCGGCCGTCCAGGTCGGGCGGGGAGACGGCGACCTGCCGGTCGAAGCGGCCGGGGCGCAGGAGCGCCGCGTCCAGGATGTCGGGGCGGTTGGTCGCGGCGATGACGACGACGCCCTCGGAGCCGGAGAAGCCGTCCATCTCGGTGAGGATCTGGTTGAGCGTCTGCTCGCGCTCGTCGTGCCCGCCCATACTGGCGCCGCTGCCGCGCGTCCGGCCGATGGTGTCGATCTCGTCGATGAAGATGATGGACGGGGCGGTCTTGCGGGCCTCGGTGAACAGCTCGCGGACGCGGGCGGCGCCGACGCCGACGACCATCTCGATGAACTCGGACGCGGCCGCCGAGTAGAACGGCACGTCCGCCTCCCCGGCGACGGCGCGGGCGAGCAGGGTCTTGCCGGTGCCGGGCGAGCCGGTGAGCAGGACGCCGCGGGGCACGCGGGCGCCCATCCGGCGGTACTTGCCCGGGTCCTTGAGGAAGTCCACGATCTCGCTGAGCTCGGCCTCGACCTCGTCGATGCCCGCGACGTCGGCGAAGGTCGCGCGCTTGTCGTCCGGCGCGACGGGCTTGGGCGAGCGGCCGAAGCCGCCCATGATCCCGCCACCGCCGCCGCCCCCGGCCATGCGGCGCTGCAGCCACACCATGACGCCGATCCACAGTCCGACGAACAGCAGGGTCGGCAGCAGGGAGAGCAGCAGGTTGGCGAGGAAGCCGCGGTCCTCGCTGACCGGCTTGGCCTCGACCTGGACCCCCTTCCGCACCATCTCGGTGAAGATCTTGTCGTCGGCGAACGCGGGGCGCAGCGTCTCGAACGCGGTGTAGGTCTTCTTCGCGTTGTCCTGGCCGGGCACCTGCTGGGCGTTCTTGAGCTTGCCCTGGATCTGGTAGCCCTTGGTGTAGACGTCCTTGACGTTCCCGGCGGAGACCTGCTGGGTGAACGCCGTGTAGGGGATGGTCACCTTCTCCTGCTTGCCGGTGACGTGCATCGAGACGTAGCTCAGCCCGAACACGACCAGGAGCAGCAGCCAGAACAGGGACGTGTTGCGGCGGGGCCTCCAGCCGCCGCCGAAGCCGCCGCGCGCCTTCCTCTCCGGCCGCCGGTCGGGCACGCCCTCGGCGCGCCAGGGCTGCTCGGGGTCGCTGCGAGGCGGCACCGACTGGCGCCTGCCCGGCTCGCCGGGATCTGGACGGTGCGCCCTCGCCTCGCTCGGCTGTGGCGCGGGTCGCTTGGACGGCACGTCTGACAATCCCCCCGTACGCATCACTCCACCCGGAGTGATCAAGGTCTTCCCGGGCCCGTACCACCGAAAACACGGGGCACGGGGAGTCCAGTCGGGCTCCGGGGTGGTAAACGGCGATCGCTTCCCGGTCGTTCCCTCTTGCCAAAGCTAAGGCCATTAGCTAACCTGTTGGCTAATGGAATTAGCCAAACGGAAAACTCTCATAGCCAAGTAGCCGTCATGATCCGCCGCATCGTCCTCGCCGCGACCGCCCTCCCCGTCCTCGCCGGCGGCGGCCTGCTCGCCTGGGGCGAGCTCGCCCCCCGCGAGGTCAGCGCCACCGTCGAGATCGCCGCCCCGGCCGACAAGGTCTACGGGATCCTCACCGACTTCCGCGGCTACCCCCAGTGGAACCCCTTCATCGTCAAGGCCGAGGGCACACCGCGGAAGGGCGCCAAGCTCCGCAACGAGCTGCGCGACTCGGGCGGTGGCAAGATGACCTTCCAGCCCAAGGTCCTGGCCGCCGACCCCGGCCGCGAGCTGCGCTGGATCGGGCGCATGTGGATCCCCGGGATCGTGGACGGCGAGCACTACTTCCGGATCGAGCCGGCGGGCCCCGGGCGCGTCCGCCTCACCCAGGGCGAGCGGTTCAGCGGCGCCCTCGTCCCGGTCGCCGGAGGGCAGCTCGACATGGCCGACGAGTTCGCCGCCATGAACGCCGCCCTCAAGAACCGCGCCGAGCGGGCGTGACCGGGTGTCAGCGCATGGGGGCCGGGCTGGCGAAGCCGTACTTGTTGAACAGCTTCTGCGCGGCGGGCGTGACGAGCCACGACACGAACGCCCCGGCCTGGTCCTCATGCGCGCCGCCCTTCACCGCCGTAGCGGGGAACGACGCCGTCACGTTCAGATCCCGGGGGATGGGAACGCTGCTCGCGGCGGCCCCCGCCGACCGCAGGTCGGTGATGAAGACGAGCCCCGCGTCGGCCTCGCCGGAGCGGACCCGGTCCAGCACGGCGCGCGCGCTGACCTGCTCGGAACTCCACCGGACGGTCAGCCCCGCGCGGGCGAACACCTGCCGCGCGTACCGTCCGACCGGGACCATCGCCGCGCCGACCACGACCCGCAGGCCCGGCCTCGTCAGGTCCCGCAGGCCCCGGACGCGCTTGGGGTTGCCCGGGGCGAGGGCGATGGTCAGCGCGTCATGGGCGACGACCCTGCGCGGGCCGGTCAGGTACCGCGCGGCCTTCTGCATGCTCGCCGCGTCCGCCGTCACGAGGACGTCGCCCGAGTCGTGGACGGACAGCCGCGCGGCCATCTCGTTGGACCCGCCGAACTCGAACCGCAGCTTCACGCCGGGATGCGACTGGCCGTAGGCGACGCCCATCTCGCCGAACGCCTCCGTCAGGGACGAGGAGGCCAGCACGGTGAGCGTGGCCGGGCCCGGGGAACCGCCGCAGCCCGCGGGAAGGCCGAGCAGGACGAGCAGGACGGACGCGCGAAGCCACCGCCGACGGGGGGAGTCGGGCATAGGGCTCATCCTGGCAGAACGTCCGGGCTCCGCGGATTCGGCCCTGGCGTGTCAGTGTCCCGCACTAGTGTTTCGGGCAACTGGAGATCACCTTCCCCGGAGGCCCGACGATGCCCCTCGACCTGATGGAACTGCTGCCCGGCGACTGGCGGGAGCGGCTCGACCCGCTGCTCGACCCGCTCGCCACCGCGGCCCTGGGCGCCTTCGTGGCCGGGGAGTACGCGGGGCAGACCGTCTACCCTCCGCGCGAGGACCTGTTCAACGCCTTCCGGCACTGCCCGTTCGACCGGGCCCGCGTCCTGATCCTCGGGCAGGACCCCTACCACGGCCCCGGCCAGGCACACGGGCTCAGCTTCAGTGTGCGGGACGGCGTGCGGCTGCCCCCGTCGCTGCGCAACATCTACAAGGAGCTGGCCACCGACCTGGAGGTCCCGCCCGCCAAGTCCGGTGACCTCACGCCGTGGGCCGACCAGGGCGTCCTGCTGCTCAACGCGGTGCTGACGGTCCGGGGCGGCGACGCCGGGTCGCACGCGGGCAAGGGCTGGGAGGACTTCACCGACGCCGCGATCCGCGCGCTCAACGACAAGACCGACCGGGTCGTGTTCGTGCTGTGGGGCGCCTACGCGCGCAAGAAGGCCCGGCTCATCACCGGCCCCCAGCACACCGTGATCGAGTCGGCGCACCCGAGCCCGCTCAGCGCCAAGAAGTTCTTCGGCACCCGCCCGTTCAGCGCCGTGAACAAGGCCCTGGTGGACGCGGGCCGGCCCGAGATCGACTGGACCCTGGCCCCGCCTCCGGCCTGACCCGCCGCCTGTTCCGCGCCCTCGGCGGGACGGCCGCTCTGCTCGCGATCGTGCGCCGGAGCGGTCAGATCGAAAGGCCGACGGCCAGTAGTGCTCCGTAGGCGATCTGGAGGCGGCCGGTCTCGCCCAGCACCGGGATGAGGGCGGGTCCGGCCGCGCCGTTCAGCACCTTCTGCGTCGGCGGGACCGACAGCGGCGCCGCCAGGAGCGCGATCAGCGCCCACGGGTGCGGCGCCGCCAGGACCAGCACGGCCATGAACGGCAGCGCGACGCACGCGGCGTACATGATCCGGGTCCAGCGGTCGCCGAGAAGCACGGCGAGGGTGCGCTTGCCCGACACCCGGTCGGTGGGGATGTCGCGCAGGTTGTTGGCGACCAGCAGCCCGCAGGCCAGCAGCCCGATCGGGACGGCCGCGACCCACGCCTCCCACGGGAGCCCCTCGACCTGGACGTAGGTGGTGCCGACCACGGCGACCAGGCCGAAGAACACGAACACCGACACCTCGCCGAGCGCCCGGTAGCCGTACGGCGTCTTCCCGCCGGTGTAGAACCAGGCCGCGAGGATCGCGAACGCGCCGACCAGCAGCAGCCACCAGGTCGTCGCGGCGGCGAGCGCCAGCCCGGCCACCGCGGCCGCCAGGAAGCTGCCGAGCGCGGCGCCGAGCACCTGCTTCGGCGGGGCGACCTTCGAGCCGACGAGCCGCAGCGGGCCGACGCGTTCCTCGTCGGTGCCGCGGACGCCGTCGCTGTAGTCGTTGGAGTAGTTCACGCCGATCTGCAGCACGAGGGCCACGAAGGCGGCGAGCAGGGCGCGCCACCAGACGGCGTGCCCCTCGCCGATCGCGACGCCGGTGCCGACGACGACGGGCACGAGGGACGTGGGCAGGGTGCGGGGCCGGGATCCGGCGACCCATTGGGAGAGCGTGGCCACAGTCACCGCTTGTTCTCGTGGGACGACAGGGGGATCACGCCTTCGATTCTCCCCGATGTTGATCAGTGCTCGGGCGCAGGCGCAGCGACATCGCGAGGCCGAGCGCCAGGATCGCGGCGGTGGCGAGCGCCCCGTGCCTGGTGGCGACGGCGAGGCTCGCGTCGGCCGCGTGCGCCTCGGCGGCCATGCCGGGGGTGCGGTGCAGGTCACGCCCGTAGGTTCCGGCGCTGTCCCGCAGGTCGTGGGCCACGGCGGCCCGCCGGTCCGGCGGCAGCGGGGTGCCGGACAGCCGGTCGGTCATCGCGTGCCCGAGGCTCGTGGCGAACACCGTCCCGATCAGCGCGATGCCGAGCGCCGCGCCGACCTGCCGGGCCGTGGACTGGGTGCCGGACGCCTGCCCGGCCTGCGCGGGCGGGACGTCCGCGAGCGAGACGTTGGTGAGCTGCGCCGAGGTCAGGCCGAGGCCCAGCCCGTACAGCAGCATCCACGGCGCGAGCCCGAACCCGGTGGTGGTGGCCGACACGGTCAGGCCCAGCGCGACGACGGCGGCGACCTCCAGCACCATGCCGATCTGGACGACCCGGTGGGCGCCGCGCTTGTTGGCGAGCCTGCCCGCGTACCCGCCGGACAGGAACGCGCCGACGGCCAGCGGCAGGATCGCCACGCTGATCTGCAGCGGGGACGTGCCGTGCACGCCCAGCAGGAACAGCGGCAGGATGAACAGCAGTCCCAGCTCGCCCACGTTGATCAGGGACGAGGCGAGGTTCCCGCGCCGGAAGTTCGGGATGCGGAACAGCTCCAGGTCGAGCATCACCGGCCGTCCGGCGGACGCCCTCGCCCGCTCGACCACGACCAGGGCCGCCAGGAGCACCAGCCCGGTGGCCATGACGACCGGGACCGGCGACAGCCCGGTGCCCGGCCAGTCCAGCCCGCCGACCGAGAACGACCGTGTCGCGGCCCACCAGCCGTACGTCTGGCCCTCGATGAGCCCGAACACGAGCGCGCCGAGGCCGAGCGCGGACAGCAGCCCGCCCACCCAGTCGATCTCGCGCAGGGCGCCCCGCGGGCCCGGTCCGCCGGGTCCGGACGGGGCCTGCCGGGTCTCGGGCATCAGCGCGAGCGCGCCCACGATCAGCGCGGCGCCGAGCGGCAGGTTGATCCCGAACGCCCAGCGCCAGCCGCCGCCGGTGGCGACCGCGCCGCCGATCAGCGGGCCGAGCGCGGCCATCCCGCTGATCAGCGAGCCCCAGATCCCGAACGCGACCGCGCGGTCCCGCCCGGTGAACACCGCGTTCACCGTCGACAGCGTCGCCGGCATGATCATGGACGCGCCGACGCCCTGCAGCGCCCGCGCGCCGATCAGCGCGCCGCCGCTGCCCGCCAGCGCGGCGAGGACGCTGGCGGCCGCGAAGATCCCCACCCCGGTGACGAACATCCTGCGCCGCCCGAACAGGTCGCCCGCCCGGCCGAACGGGATCAGCAGCGCCGCGAACACCAGCGAGTAGACCGAGGTGACCCATTCGGCGCCGGTGGCCGTCAGGTCCAGTCCCGTGACGATCCGGGGCAGCAGCACGCCCACGATCGTGGCGTCCACCACGATCAGGGAGACGCCCAGGCTCATGACGACCATGCCGAGCCAGCGGCGGCGGCCGCCGGAGGGGGCGGGCGCGTCGGCGCGCGGCGGTGTCAGGGAGATGGACTCGGGCACGACCTCAAAGATATGGCCGGGCCGGCAGTGCCCCTCACCGACCCCTAGGGAACGCCGATGTCGGTGTGGAGGCGGATCTGCCGGACGGGCTCGCCCATGTCGAGCGTCCGGGCCGTCCCGTCGGGGGCCCAGCCGGCCGAGCCGAGGAACGCCCGCGTCACCTCGTCGTCCTCGAACGCCCAGGTGATCAGGGTGGTGAACCCGTCCTCGCGGAGCAGGTCGACGGTCGCGGCGAGCAGCCGGCTGCCGTGTCCCGCGCGGGCGTGCAGGGGATCGACGAGCAGCGCGATCAGCTCCGCGGCCGCGGCCGGGTCGTGGTCGGCGTCCTCGGCGGGGGCGTGCGCGGCGAACCCGACGACGAGATCGGACGCGACCGCCACCAGCAGCCGGTGCCGGGGGCTCGGCGGCGCCGTCGCGGCCTCGGCCCACCGGTCCCGCCACGCCTCGGTGGCGGCGGGCCCGGTCACCTGCCCGAGGGCCTCGGCCGGGAGCAGGTCCCGGTAGGCGTGCCGCCACGTGCGCACCTGGATGTCGGCGACCGCGGCGGCGTCCGCTCGGCGGGCGGGCCGCACACCCACATCGGCCATGGCGTCGTGTCCTCTCGTCCGGGATGCCCAACCCTAGAGGTCCCGCTCGTAGCGCACCTCGGTGATGATGTGCCCGCGCAGGTCGGCGTCCGTCCGCCCGGTGGGCTCCAGTCCGGCGCGGGCGTAGAAGCGGCGGGCCCGCTCGTTGGTCTCCAGGACCCACAGGACGAGCCGGTCGTGCCCGGCGGCGCGGCCCTCGTCCATCACGCGCTCCAGAAGGGCGCGGCCCACGCCGGCCGACCAGTGCTCGGGCGCGACGTACAGGCCGTACACCTCCAAGCGCGCGCGGCCGGGGACCGGGCCGATGGGCGCGCGGCGCTCGGGCCCGTATGCGGCCATCCCGGCGGGGGCGCCGTCGATCTCGGCGAGCAGCATGCGGCCGAGGGGGTTCGCGGCGTGCCACCCGCGCCGCCGCTCGACCTCGCCGGAGCCGGTGAGGTCGTCGATCACCGACGGCGGGAGGAGCCCGTCGTACGCGGCGCGCCACGACCTGGACCGCGCGCTCTCCACCGCCTCAGCGTCGCGCGGCTCGGCGAACCTGATGATCAGCACGTCCCGAGGATAGGCCGCGACCGGTCCGGTCCCGCCGGGCGGTCAGGCGGTCGGCCGGCCCGGTGCCCCGCCGGCGGGCCTGCCGGACGCCGGGCGGCGCCGGGCCCGGTAGGCGCGGGTCTTCGTCCGGTTGCCGCACACGCTCATCGAGCACCAGGAGCGGGAGCGGTTCTTGGAGGTGTCGAGGAACGCCCAGCGGCAGGTGTCCTCCTGGCAGACCTTCAGGCGGGCCCAGGTGCCGGCCGCCGCGGCGTCCATGATCGCGGCGGCGACGCGGGCGAGGCCGGTGGCGGCCTCCCCGGGGGAGCCGAGGGGCAGGAGCGACGGGCTCGCGCCGGTGAACGAGATCCGCAGGGGGAGGGCGGCGAGGGCGTCTTCCAGATCGTCCCCCAGGGCGTCGTCGGCCTCGCCTGGCAGGTCGGGGGCGGAGGGATCGTGGTGGACGAGCATCGCGGCTCGCAGCCCCTCGCGGAGCGCGATCGCCGCCGTCAGGTCGGCTCCGGTGGCCTTCACCCGTGCCGTGACCAGCCCGCGCTCCGCCAGCCACGCGGCGAGCCGGGCGGGCGAGGTGAACCCGTCGTTGCCGGATTCGACGTCGAGCGTGTTGACGAAGTCCCGCAGCAGCAGCGCGGCGTCCCCGCCGGGACGAGCCTCGGCCATCACTCCTCCTGCCTGTACACCAGCACCCTACCAAGCGGCAACACCAGTATTCGACCTTTGCTGGTTGCAATGGACATGACACCGGCATTACGGTTTGAGTGGTGTCAACGATGGGAGAACGACATGAACGCGCTGCCCTACCTCGCGGGGCTCGCCACGCGGCACGCATGGGCTCAGCGCCGGTACGCGGAACTCCAGGCCGACATCGTGGAGGCGCGGCTGACCGCCCGTGCCCGCGCCATGGAGCGCGCCGAGGAAAACCATGGCCGCGTCCGTGAGTTCGCTCACGACGTCGTCCGCGGGGTCACGTCAAGGCGCCTCGCCGGACGATTCGCCGCCCGCCGCTCCGCTCAGCCCAAGCCGTACTGCGCGCGCGCCGCCGCCCGCTCAGCGCGCACCGCACACATCGCTGGAGGCGCCCGATGACCGCGACCCCGAAGGTGACCAACCTCGTCTTCGACTGCGCCGACCTGGACGCCATGGCGGCGTTCTGGGGCGGGCTGCTCGGGATGAAGACGACGCACAGGGACGACGACTGGCTCGACCTCGAACCGCTGGGCGAGGGCGGCCCGACGCTGTCGTTCCAGCTCGTCCCGGAGCGTAAGACGATCAAGAACCGGCTGCACCTGGACCTGGACGTCCCCGACATCCGCGTCGCGGGCGAGCTGGCCGAGCGCCTCGGCGCGACCCCGGCCACCGGCCCGATGGGCCGCCCGGAAGCGCCGTTCCGCGTCTGGCGCGACCCCGAGGGCAACGAGTTCTGCCTCTGCACCGGGTCGTGAGCGGACGGCGCGTCATGAGCGGGGGAGGGCGGTGGCGAGGCGGCGGACGCCCTCGGCCAGCTCGGCCTCGGAGGCGGCCGTCGCGTAGCTGATGCGCAGGTGCGGGGCCGCGGCCTCGGCGGGGAAGAAGGGGCGCCCGGCGCTCACCAGCACCCCGGCGCGCAGGGCGGCCTCGGCCAGCTCGACGTCGTCCACGCCGTCCGGCAGCCGCGCCCACAGGTGGAAGCCGCCCGCCGGACGGTTCACGCGCAGCTCCGGCAGGTCGCGGGCGAGCGCCGCGAGCAGCGCGTCCCGCCGGGCCGGCAGCGCCGCGCGGACGGCCCGCAGGTGCCGCGGCCAGCCCGGCGAGGTGACCAGCTCCAGCAGCGTCTCCTGGAGCGGCCGGGCGGGGAAGAACTCCTCCAGGAGCTGCGTCGCGCGGATCCGCTCGGCGACCGGGCCGCGGGCGATGACCGCGGCCACCCGCAGGCTGGGCGCGGTGGCCTTGGTCAGCGAGGCGATGTGGACGACGCGGCCCTCGCCGTCCTGCGCGACCATCGGCGGCGGGGGCGGGTCGATGCCGATGTGCCGCGCGAAGTCGTCCTCGATCACGAACGCGCCCGCCGCGCGCGCCGCGTCCAGGACGCGGGCGCGCCGCTCGGCGCTCAGCACCGTCCCGGTCGGGTTGTGGAACGTCGGCTGGCAGTAGAACACCCGCGCCCCGCTCATCGCGAACGCCTCGGCGAGCAGGTCGGGACGGACGCCGCCGTCGTCCACCGGCACCGGCACCGGGTGCAGCCCGCTCGCCCGCGCGATCGCGAGGACGCCCAGGTAGGTCGGCGACTCGACCAGGACGGGCGCGCCCGGCGGCAGCAGCGCGCGCAGCACGGTCGTCAGCGACTGCTGCCCGCCGCTGGTGATCACCACGTCGGCCGGGGCGATGTCGCCGCCGACGCTCCGCGCGAACCAGGCGCGCAGCTCCGGCATCCCGCCGAGCCGCGGCATCTCCCAGGCGCCGGGCCGCCGGGCGGCCCGCGCCGCCGCCGTCGCGAGCGCGCGGGTCGGCTGGAGCGCGGGATGCAGGTAGCCGCCGCTGAGCGCGACGGTGCCCTCCGGCGCCGGGGTGAGCAGCCACGACACCCCCCTCGCGTCGACCGAGCGGTCGCCGAGCGTCACCGCCTGCCAGGCGAGGTCGGTGGGGCCGCCCGGCGCGGCGGGACGACCCGGGCGGTCGGCGACGAACGCCCCGCTGCCGGGCCGCGTCACCACGATCCCCTCGGCGGTCAGCAGCGCCAGCGCCCGCGACACCGTGACCGGGCTGACCCGGTGCGCCTCGATGAGCGCGCGGCTCGACGGCAGGCGCTCGCCGGGGCCGCGCCGGTGCGCCTCGGCCCGCAGCGCGTCGGCGAGAGAGGCCACACTGCTATCGTGGTTCATGAAGGACAAGGATAGCGCTACTGCCCCAGCGTCGATAGCGCCGACGGCGTCGGCGGCGGGGCTCGGGCTCGCCGCGCTCGGCGTGCTGATCTTCTCGTTCACCATTCCCACCACGGTCTTCGGCCTGGAGGGCCTCGATCCCTATGTGATCGGCGTCGGCCGGGCCGCCGCCGCGAGCGTCCTGGCCGCCATCGCACTGCTATCGGTGCGGGCCCGTCCGCCTCGGCGCGGCCAGTGGGCCGGGATGGCGGCCGTCTGCGCCGGAGTGGTCTTCGGCTTCCCGCTGCTCAGCACGCTCGCGCTCGACCACGGCGCCTCGTCCGCCCACTCCGCCGTCGTGGTGGGCCTGCTGCCCGCCGTCACCGCCGTGTTCGCCGTGCTGCGCGCCGGGGAGCGGCCGTCCCGCGCGTTCTGGCTGGCCAGCGGGGCGGGCGCGGTCTGCGTCACCGGCTTCGCCGTGCTCCGCGGCGCCGGGCGGGTCACGGCCGCCGACCTCCTGCTGTTCGCCGCCCTGCTCGCCGCCGCGGCGGGCTACGCCGAGGGCGCGCGGCTGACCCGCGACATGCCCGGCTGGCGCGTCATCTCCTGGGCGCTGGTGCTGGCCGCTCCGATCACCGTCCCGGTCACCCTCTGGCTGCTGGCGACGACCCGCCCCGACTGGACGGGACGCTCCGCGCTCGGTTTCGCCTACCTCACCGCCTTCTCCGCCTACCTGGGCTTCTTCGCCTGGTACAAGGGGCTCGCGCGCGCCGGGATCGCCCGCGCCAGCCAGATGCAGCTGGCGCAGCCGGTGCTCACCTTGCTGTGGTCCGGGATCCTGCTGGACGAGGTGGTCGACGGGACGACCGTACTGGCCGCGGTGAGCGTGCTCGTCTGCGTGGCCCTCACCCAGCGGACGCGCGTCCGGCGGGTGCAGGACCCCGGCCCCTTGCGCCCTGTAACAGACTCCCGCACGATGGGAGGAGCGGCGTCACAACGCCGTGACCTGGGAGGAGCCGTGCATGGCCGACAAGCCGACCATCCCTGAGGGCGGGTTCTGGCCCGCCCCGGAGGTCCCCCAGCCGAACATCTACCCGATGGAGTGGCGGGTCGAGACCGAGAAGCTCGCCGCCATCTACGACAAGTCCAAGCGCATGGTCTGGAACCCCGCCGACCTGCCCTGGGACGACCTGCGTCCCGAGGACTTCACGCCGGAGCAGCGGCTCGGGATCATGTACTGGTTCGCCGTCCTGGCCAACTTCGACGCCTCGGGCCCGGCGGTGTTCGCCCGCGCCACCGTCCACGCGTTCGAGCAGCACGAGGAGGACCCGGTCCGCAAGTGCTTCTTCTCGATCACCCGCGACGAGATGAACCACGAGGAGTGCTGCCAGCGCTCCATCGCCCGGCTGTGGCCGGGCGGCCCGCTCGACTGGCGGCCCGGGACCGACCTGGAGAAGGCGGCGCACAACAACATCGGCTGGCTCTACCACAACGGCGGCCGCTACTGGCACGGCTACAGCACCGCCGTCCGCAAGTACTCGCTCGCCGTGCTGTTCACCAGCTTCATGATGGGCGAGATGGCCGCCTCGACCCTGTTCCGCGGCATGGCGTCCGGGACGCGCCACCCGGTGTTCGGCGAGATGTTCAGCAAGATCGGCCGCGACGAGTCCCGCCATCTCCAGATCTGCATGACGATCCTGGAGAACGAGTGGCCGGGCCTGACCGACGACGTCAAGGGCCAGATCACCAAGCAGCTGCGCGCCGGGTTCGTCTTCCTGTCGATGATCCTCTGGGAGCCGCCGGACGGCTTCTGGGACCTGCCCCCGTACTTCCTCGCCAACCACCGCGTGCTGATGGACCACGCGCGCGAGGCCGGACTCGGCGTCCTGTCGTTCGAGGAGCAGGCGGAGAACTGGAAGGTCGCCATCGCCCGCGTCCGCGCGATCGTGGAGCGCTGGGGGATCGAGTTCCCGGCCATCCCCGAGCTGGACATCTCCGGCGTGGAGGTGAGCTTCATCGATCCCGAGGACATCATCCCGGTGTTCTAACGAGCCCCTGCGGAGCCTGGTGGGGGCGGCTCGGCGGCCGTCTCCACCAGGTCGTCCACGGGGTGCCCTTCGCCCCGGGGCCGGGCCCGTCCCCGGGCGCGCGGGCCGGTCAGTCCCGGACGATCTGGGCCAGCAGGGTGACCACCCCGACGCCCACGCCGATCGGGATCGCGGCCCTCGGCGCGGCGGCGCAGAGCACGGCGGCGCCGACCGCGACGATGATGATCACGAGTGCCCGCGTACTGATCAGAGGTCTCGGTTCGGTCTGGTTCGGTCGTACTCGCATGTCGGCTCGACCTCCATCCCGGTGGACGGGTTCGTACCGGGCGACCCCCCGTCGAGACCGGATCGGGCGAGGGCCCTGGCCGGGCTCCCGTTCCGCTGAGCCGCCCCGTCACCACATCGTTCCCGCGGTGTCAACGTCCCGCGCGCGCGACGCGCCGTCCGGACCCAATCATGATCATTGCGTGGGACGCCCGTGCCGATGGCGTCCGGCCCGCCGCGTTGATCCGGGATCATTGCCGGATGGCGGGTTCGAGCAGGTTCGGGGGCAGGGGTCCGGCCGTGGCGCGGCGGGCGCTGCGGTGGACGGGCTGGACGGTGGCGTACGTGCTCGGCCTGGCCGCGCTCGCGCTCGCCGGGGCCTGGGTGTGGTGGCAGTCCGAGCCGGAGGCGCGCGGCACCGACACGAACGCGCTGTGGGCGCGCCACCAGTGGGTGGGAGAGCCCCACACCGACGCCGAGTACCGCGCGCTCGGGACGCTGCTCCGCGACAACCGCATCTCCGACGTGTTCTTCCACGCCGGGCCGTTCGAGCCCGACGGGACCGTGCCCGCGTCCAAGTACCGCTACGCCCGGCAGCTCATCGCGGCCGTCCGCCAGTACGCGCCGGGCGTACGCGCCCAGGCATATCTGGGGCAGGTGCGGACGGTGGAGGGCAAGGGCATCATCGACCTGGACGACCCCGCCGTGCGCGACCAGGTGCTGAGGACCGACGCGACCTTCCTCGACCTCGGCTTCGACGGCATCCACTACGACTTCGAGCCGATCTACCCCGACGACCGCGCGTTCCTGGACCTCATGGAGCGGACGCGCGGGCTGACCCGCTCCCGCGGACGGCTGCTGTCGGTCGCGCTGGAGCAGCCGGCGCTCGTGGACGCGGCCCAGCCCGTCTACAAGGCGCTCATCCCGCGCCAGGGGGCCGTCCACTATCCGCCCCGCCCCACCGAGGACTTCCTGAAGGCGGTCGCCGACCGGGCCGACCAGGTCGCGATCATGACCTATGACGTGTCGCTGCCCTCGCGCGCGCTGGCCGGATGGCACTTCGCCCGGCACACCCGCCGGACGCTGGAGCTCATCGGCGACCGCACGACGGTCTTCATGGGCGTCCCCACCTACCGGCCGCGCATGGGCTGGGCCGAGGACCTGGGCGTCGCGCTGCGCGGCGTCCGGCGCGGCATCGGCGATCTGGAGCGCCCGCCGTCCCGTCCGTACGGCGTCGGCGTTTACGCGGATTGGACAACGGACGCCGCCGAATGGGTCCGTTATCGCGCCATATGGCTGCCGCCCGCGACACCTGTTCTTGGCCGTTAGGAAACCCTGCCCCTGACGTTCAGTTTCTCGTGTTCCCGCAGGTAGAAGGCGTTGGGTAGCCGAGCCCGGCGGGGGTATCCCGGTTCGGAGCAGACCCGACGCGGACGCAAAGGGAAGTGGGGACGAGCCCATGGGCATCGAGCAGACCGCGCGGCACGTCGCCGACCGGCTCAGCGAGCTGTCGGCCGAGTTCACCGGCTGGCGGATCGGCAGGGGCGGGTCCGGCCTGTGGTGGGCCGTCCGGGGAAACGATCTCGTCCGGACGCCCGATGTCGAGGAGTTGCGCGTCCGTCTGCATGAATTCACGGTCGCCCGGAGGCACGCCTGAGCAGGCGCGCCGGGAGACGGCGAGCAGAGGCGGCGGGAGCCGCCGGAACGCCGCGATCGGGGCCGCGGCGAGCACGGTCACGTTATCCAACCGAGTCCGGGAAGTGGCCGGACTGACCCCGTAACGAGGCATTTGCGTGCCACGATGGGGGTGTTGGGGCCGCCGCCACGCGTACCCCCGAGCGTGTGGCGGCGGCTTCTTCCATGTCCGCCTCCATGTCCGCCGCCCCCGGGAGGGACCTGCGGGTCCAAGCCGAGCTGCCGGAACGGTACCGTTCGATATATGGCACCCAGCACAACGACCGACGCGCCTTTTGGGCGGATGTTGACCGCGATGGTCACTCCGTTCCTGCCCGACGGCGGCGTCGACTACGACGGCGCCGCACGCCTCGCGACCCACCTGGTCGACGAGCGGCGCCATGACGGCCTGGTCGTCAACGGGACGACGGGTGAGTCGCCGACGACGAGCGACGACGAGAAGCGGGACCTGCTGCGCGCGGTCATCGAGGCGGTCGGCGACCGCGCCGTGATCGTGGCCGGTGCCGGGACCAACGACACCGAGCACAGCCTGAAACTCGCCCGGCAGGCCGAGGCCGCCGGCGCGCAGGGGCTGCTCGTGGTCACGCCGTACTACAACAAGCCTCCGCAAGAGGGGCTGGTGCGCCACTTCACGGCGGTCGCCGATGCCACCGGCCTGCCCACCATGCTGTACGACATCCCGGGACGCACCGGGGTGCCGATCCAGAACGACACGCTGCAACTGCTCGCCGAGCACCCGCGGATCGTCGCCGTCAAGGACGCCAAGGGCGACCTGTTCGGCGCGTCCAGGGTCATGGCCGCGACCGACCTGGTCTGGTACTCCGGCGACGACAACCTCAACCTGCCCTGGCTGTCGGTCGGCGCGGCGGGGTTCGTCAGCGTGGTCGGGCATGTCGTGGGTATCGAGCTCCATGAGATGATCGACGCATACCGCGCCGGTGAGCACGGTCGGGCGCTGGACATCCACCGCCGGCTGCTGCCCGTGGTCACCGCCATCATGACCCGAACGCAGGGCGCCATCGCCGTGAAGGCAGCGCTGAACCTGCTCGGTCTCCCCGGAGGCGGTCCGCTGCGCGCGCCGCTCGTGGAGGCCACGCCGGAGTTCGCCGCGCGCCTGCGTGAAGACCTGACGATAGGGGGAGTCAAAGTGCCGGAGATCGCCATGCCGGAGGTCGCCCGGTGAGTCATCCTCACCCCGAGCTGCCGGACCCGCCCGCGCCTCCCCGGGGCGGGCTGCGCATCGTCGCGCTCGGCGGGCTCGGGGAGATCGGCCGCAACATGACGGTCTACGAGCAGGCCGGACGCCTGCTCGTCGTCGACTGCGGCGTGCTCTTCCCCGAGACCGAACAGCCCGGAATCGACCTGATCCTGCCCGACTTCGACTACATCCGGGACCGTCTGGACGACATCGAGGCCGTCGTCCTCACGCACGGCCACGAGGACCACATCGGCGCCGTCCCGTACCTGCTGCGGGAGCGCCGCGACATCCCGCTGGTCGGGTCGCGGCTGACGCTCGCGCTGCTGGAGGCCAAGCTCACCGAGCACCGCATCAAGCCCGTCACCGACGTGGTCGCCGAGGGCGACCGGCGGACGTTCGGGCCGTTCGCCCTGGAGTTCCTCGCGGTCAACCACTCCATCCCGGACGCGCTCGCCGTCGCCGTCCGCACCCCCGCGGGGCTCGTCCTGCACACCGGCGACTTCAAGATGGACCAGCTGCCGCTGGACGGCCGGCTCACCGACCTGCCCGGGTTCGCCCGGCTCGGCGCCGAGGGCATCGACCTGCTGCTGTCGGACTCCACCAACGCCGAGGTGCCCGGCTTCGTCACCAGCGAGCGCAACATCGGCCCGGTCGTGGACGAGGTGTTCCGCACCGCGCAGGAGCGGCTCATCGTCGCCTGCTTCGCCTCCCACATCCACCGCGTCCAGCAGGTGCTCGACGCGGCCGTCGCCAACCGCCGCAAGGTCTGCTTCATCGGCCGTTCGATGGTCCGCAACATGGGCGTCGCGCGGGAGCTCGGCTACCTGAACGTGCCCGAGGGCATCATGGTCGACCCGAAGGAGCTGGACGACATCCCGCCCCACCGGCTGGTGCTGGTGTGCACCGGCTCCCAGGGCGAGCCCATGTCGGCGCTGTCGCGGATGGCCAACCGCGACCACCAGATCCGCATCACCGAGCGCGACACCGTGATGCTGGCGTCCTCGCTGATCCCCGGCAACGAGAACGCGGTCAACCGCGTCATCAACGGCCTCACCCGGTGGGGCGCGCGGATCGTCCACAAGGGCAACGCGCTGGTGCACGTGTCCGGGCACGCGTCGGCGGGCGAGCTGCTGTACGTGCTCAACGTGACCAAGCCGGGCAACTTCATGCCGGTGCACGGCGAGTGGCGGCACCTGCGGGCGCACGCCAAGCTCGCCGCGCTGACCGGCGTGCCCGACGACAACATCGTCATCGCCGAGGACGGGGTCGTGGTCGACCTGGTGAACGGCCAGGCGAAGATCGTCGGCGCCGTTCCCGCCGGGTACGTCTACGTGGACGGCCTGTCGGTCGGGGAGGTCACCGAGACCTCCCTGAAGGACCGGCGGATCCTCGGCGAGGAGGGCTTCGTCTCCATCGTCGTCGGGATCGACACCACCTCCGGCAAGCTCGTGGCCGGCCCGGAGATCCACGCCCGCGGCGCCGGCATCGGCAACGCGGACTTCGAGGAGATCATCGCGCGGATCGAGCAGTTGCTGCGGGACGCGGCCGGCGACGGCGTCAACGACCTGCACCAGATCAACCAGCTCATCCGGCGCACCGTCGGCAAGTGGGTGAGCGACAACTACCGCCGCCGCCCGATGATCATCCCGGTGGTCGTCGAGGTGTAGGACGGTCCGGACGGCCGGGCACCGCGCGGGACGGCGCGGTGCCGCGGCCGTCACGGGCGCGGCAACACGCCGTCCGCCATCCCGGGAACCGCGAAGGTCCTTGGTTACTCTCATAAGCATGGCCACACGTGCGTCCGGAGGGGCAAAGGGGACGGCGGGGCGTAGCCGTGGAGGCGAAACGAAGAGCTCTTCGCGCTCCGGGGGCGGCGCGGCCCGCAAGCCCGCGGGCCCGGCCCCCCGCAAGCGAGCGAGCACCGCGAAGGGCGGGGCCAAGGGCGGCGGAGGCCGCGGCGGCTCCGGCCGGGGCCGCCCCCCGCAGCGGCCGCACCCGATCGTCCAGGTCGTCTCCGGGTTCTTCCAACTGCTGGTCAAGCTCTACCAGCTCGCGGCGGTCACCGTGGGCGGGCTGTTCCGCGCGTACGGCAACAGCGCCCGCCAGCTCGACCCCGAGCACCGGCGCGACGGCCTCGGCCTGGCGCTGCTCGGCTCGGCCATCGTGCTGGCGTCGGTCACCTGGTTCCGCCCCGACGGCGTCGTGACGATCGCGCTGGAGAAGGTCGTGCGCGGCGGGCTCGGCCTCATGGCGGTGGTGCTGCCCGTCCTGCTGGCGCTGCTGGCCTGGCAGACGCTGCGCCATCCCGAGCAGTCCGAGGACACCGGCCGCGTCGTCATCGGCTGCACCGCGCTCGCCGTCGGCGTGCTCGGCGTCCTGCACATCGCCGCCGGCGTCCCGTCCCCCTCCAAGGACATGGACGCGGTGCGCGGCGCGGGCGGCGTGCTCGGCTGGCTGGTCTCGGCGCCGCTGGAGGCGGGGCTGAGCGGCTGGGTGGCCGTCCCGCTGCTGCTGCTCCTGTCGTTCTTCGGGCTGCTGGTGATCACCGCGACGCCGATCGCCAAGGTCCCCGAGCGGTGCGCCGGCCTGTGGTCCATGGCCACGCTGCAGGGCCGTCCCGAGCGCCCGTCCGAGAGCGGGGCGGGCGGCGAGGCCGCGCCGAAGAAGCGGCGCCGCAGGGGCAAGAACGCCGACGGGCCGGCCGACGGGGGGCTGGAGGTCGGCGAGCACTCCAAGCCGTACGACACGCCGCTGCTGGAGGACGCCCCGAAGAAGGGCGACCGGCCGCAGCGCGACCTCGCCGACGAGCTGTTCGAGCCCGACCCGTTCCACGGCGAGGTCCCGCCCCC
>NZ_SMKU01000480.1 GCF_004349215.1 Actinomadura rubrisoli
GGTGAGGAGGGGATCGGGGTGCGCGGCTTCTTCGGTTTGTGGGTGAGGGTGCTGCTGGGAGTTCGGGGTGTGGCGTTTCGGGGCTTGTTCGGCTCTTTGTTTTTGAACGTGTTCGTTAGGAGGACGGCTTGCCGTGACTAGGTGGGGTCAGAGGGAGTCGGTGGCGTAGCGGGAACGCAGGGCGGCGAGGTGGTCGGGGGTGAGGGTCTCGCCTGCTTCCAGTGCGCGGTGGATGTCGCGGAAGTAGTCCTCGTATCCGGCGGGGGTGAGCAGGAACAGGCAGCGCGCCCAGGCGGTAGAGGCGTTGCGGAAGCCGTGGGCGGTGCCGATCGGGACGGAGACCGTTCCGCCGGCGCCGACCGTGGTCGTGGAGCCGGACACCTCGAAGTCGATCTCGCCTTCGAGGATGTGGAAGTGCTCGGCGTGGGCCCGGTGGACGTGCGGGGCGGCGCCGACGGCTCCGGGTGGGAAGGTGTATTCCACGATCGCCAGGGCACCGCCGGTCTGCTCGCCGGACAGGTGCACCGTGTAGGAGCCGGCGGGGGCGCGGAGCCGTTCGGCGTCGCCGGGCGGGGTCAGCGTCACATTCGTCATGATCCGATTCTGCCGTCCGGTCTGGCGATCGGTTCAGGCCAGCGCGGCCGCGGTGGCGGCCGTGTTCATCCGGACGATGTCGAGGGCCAGCTCCTCGTCGATCGCGTCGAGCGTGTCCCCGGCGGTGTGGATGTTCTCGTTGGCGCCGTCCGCGCCCTCGATGGTGAGGACGGCGGGGATCGACGCGTCGATGAACGGGACGTGGTCGCTGTTGAAGGGGCGCAGCGACGTCTGCACGCCGAGCGAGGTGTACGTCGCCGCGGCAACGGCCAGCTCGTCCATGAGCCGCGCGGACACCTCGGCGCCTTCGAGCAGGACGGTCGGCGTCGCGGTGTTGAGCGTCGCGATCATGTCCATGTTGATGACCGAGCGGATGCCCGCGCGCTGGTCGGGCGGCAGCGACGCGACGTACTGGGTGCTGCCGAACAGGCCCTCCTCCTCGCCGCCGAACAGGATGAGCCGCAGGTCGTTGCCGAGCAGCGGGGCGCCGGCGAGCACGCGGGCGATCTCCAGCAGCCCCGCCGCGCCGCTGCCGTTGTCGTCGGCACCGGGAGCGGGCGCGGCGGGCCCGCCCTGGAGGTTGATCGAGTCCAGGTGGGCGGTGACCACGACGACCTCGCGGGGCAGCCGCGACGCCGCGAGCCGGTCGGCGACGAGGTTGAGGCTCCGCCCTTGGCCGATCTCGACGGGGACCTCCTCCACCATGTAGCCGAGATCCCTGAGCACGCCTGCGGCCATCCCGGCGGCGGCGCGGAACCCGTCGCTCAGCGAATGGCGGGTCTCGAACGCGACCAGCTCGGCGAGACGCTGCCGGTAGCTGTCGCGCGAGACCTCGTCGACCAGCGCCTGCACTCCGGGGTCCGGGCGGCGGGCGGCCGGTGCCGCGCTCCGGAAGACCACGGCGCCGGGCCGCAGCGGCTCCACCCGGTAGCAGACCTCCGCGCGGGGCCGGACCAGGTCGCGGCGCCCCTTGTCGAGGGACACCACGAGGTAGCGGCCCTTGTCGACCAGTACGGGCACGTCCGGGTGCTCGTGCTGGAACACGCGGCCGACCTGGGTCACCAGGTGCAGGTCGGCGGACGTGCCCGGTGCGGGACGCTCCTCCAGGGCGACCCCTGCGGAGCGCGCGCCGTCGCGGGCGTCCTGCCAGCGCTCGTCGTCGTCCGCCCAGTACAGGACGGTGTCGTCCAGCCGGGCCCAGTCGGCGCCGGGCGGCGCGGCACGCCCCTGGGGCTCGTCCCGGCCGTCCGGCAGAAGTGCGATGCCTGTTCTCATGGGCGCCTAGCCTTCGTCGGGACGGGTCATTTCGCGATCGTGAGCTTGTCGGGCGTGCGGGAGAGGACGGTGATCCCGAACGGCGTGCCGCGCCCCTCCGGGAAGGTGACGCCGATCCTGTCCGCGTCCCGCCTCTCCCACCGGCCGCGGACCTCCCTGAGACGGTCGTCCGGACCCGGGCGGCGCTCCACGAACGTCCCGTCCGCCCGGAACTCCAGCCCGTCCCGGACGCGCCGCGCCGGCCGGAACGGGTGCCCCGAGGGCCGGTACACCGCCGCGCTCTCGGTGTCCTCCTCGAAGGAATGAAGCCAGGCACCCGTGACGTCCGGCGCCGCGCCGTTCACTCCGCGCCCCTCCGGCGCGCCGGGCCGGTCATGTGCGAGACCGGCCGGTGACCAGGCCGAGCGCGTCGCGGATCTCGCTGAGGACCTCGATGGTCAGCCGCTCGGAGTCGTTGAGCAGCCGCTCGACCTCCCCGTCGTGCGCCGACTTGCCGCCGTTCCCGCCGCCCGCGCCCGCGCTCGCGGCCGCCGCGGCGGGCTTGCCGGCGGGCACGGCGGCGCCGTGGCGCGCCACGATGAACGAGGCCCGCGTCCCTTCGAGGCAGGCGTTCATCCGCTCGCTCTGCCCCTTGGTGAACAGGAACATGGCGCGGTCGTCGACGTAGTCCATGTAGTTCATGAACATGTCGCCGTTGGGCCCGTTGTTGCAGGTGACGTGCGGGAAGGCCGGCGCCCCGAGGTTGTGGTCGGCCTGGTTCGGGGTGTCGGCGACGCGGTCGTCGTTGCTGCAGGCGCCGTCGTCGTCGCCCCAGATGTGGAAGAGGTCGAGCCAGTGGCCGATCTCGTGCACCGCGGTGCGGCCGCCGTCGAACGGGAACGCCGCGGTGCCGGTCGTCCCGAAGGCGGAGTGCAGGATGACCACGCCGTCGGTCTGCGGCGGGCCGCCGGGGAACTGGGCGTAGCCGAGCAGGCCGCCCACCAGCTGGCAGACCCACATGTTGAGGTACTGGTCGCTGGGCCACGGGTCGGCGCCGCCGCTGTTGGCGGACTTCACCGCGTCGTCGGTGTCGAAGCCCTCCTGGTCGGTCTCGACCCGGACGATCCCGCTGGTCGGCCTGCCCAGCGGGTCTTCCGACGCGAGCTGGAACTCGACCTGGGTGTCGGCGACCAGCGGCTTCCACACGTCCGGGACCTGGGACACGTCCGGGTTGGCCGCCCGGAAGTCCTGGTTGAGGACGGTGAACTGGCTCCGGATCTGCTCGTCGTCGATGTTCTGCTCGGGGTTGTCCGGATTGTGCACGACGTGGACGACGACGGGGATGGTCAGCACTCCCCGGCGGATCGAGCTGCGCCGGCCCGTCTCGTACTGGAGGGCCCGGTTCTCGATGCGCGCCCGCTGCGCCCGGTAGGTCATGCTCTCGTTGAGCAGCCGCCGGTGGACGTGCATGGCGCCGCACAGGTCGCGGCGCGGCGGGGTGGCCGGAGCCGAGGAAAGGCCGGATTCGGTCATGGGAAGAGTCCTCTCCGAGTCGTGCCAGGGCCGCCCTGACCGCTCACCTGAAACGCGCCGCCGTGCATTCTGGGGCGTACCGCTAACCTTACGACGACATGCCTTCCAAAATCGCAAACCCCGGTTTAATGCATAACATTGTCCACCTGTTCGCCGACCCGCGCCCAAATTTCCACCAGGACGGGGTTCGGCTGCCGGAAAACGATGCCCTGACAAAGATCGGTAATTTCTCTGATCACGTAAGTTCGGCCCGCCGCCGGCCATTCGGCGGCGGACCGGCGAAAAGGATCAACCACCCCACATGTTCAGCAGGACCGTGCTCAGCACGCCTCCCGCCCCGCCCTCCAGGACCGTGCGCAGCGACCGCCCGAGAGCCCGAAGCCGTCCCGGGTCGGGCTCGGGATCGTCGACGGCCTCCAGCAGCCGCTCGGTGAGCTCCCGGGCGGCCTCCTCCCGAGGTCCCAGGTCGAGCGACGGCAGCGCCTGCCGGACGGCGCGCGCGAACTCGGCCAGGGCCGGGACGTCCACCGCCGGTTCGCCGTCCGCGCTGATGACGACATTGTTGTCGCCGACGGTGATCTGCCCGTTCGAGACGGGGCCGGTGACCTCCACCCAATGGCCGCGTGGCCGCTGCCCGCCCGGGTCCGGTCCGCCCGGGTCCGGTCCCCCCGGGCCCCGTCCGCTCAAGTCCTGCTCGGTCATTCGAGGCGCCTTTCTCGGTGATGTGCCCTCACGTGGTGCCGGACGGCCGGACCGTCAGCGTGGTCTTCCCTTCTCGGTCGGAACCCTCCTGGCTGAGCTGGATGGGATAGTCCTTCGGCGTGGTGTCCTTTGCGATCGGCACGGTGTACCGCACGCGGCCATCTCTGTCCGCGACCGTCGTCTGCGTCGGGCCCAGGAGGGAGTTGAGCTTCACCTCACTGCCGGGCGTGAAACCCGTGCCCCTGACGGTGACGTCATCGCCCGGCGTGGCCGGGTTCGGATCCGCCGTGGCGCCGGGCGGTTCCTGCGGTCTCTCCTCGTAGTACTCAAGGTTGGCCTGCGCTCTGCGGCCCGACTTCGTCCCTTCGGCGAAGACCGTGTGCGTACTGCCGGCGGTGGCCCAGCCGAGCCCCATGCCGCGGGCGACGGCGACTCCCGAGCCGTCGGCCTCCTCCAGGGCGTAGGAGCCGCTGTGGCCCG
Source organism: Actinomadura rubrisoli (assembly GCF_004349215.1). GTDB lineage: Bacteria > Actinomycetota > Actinomycetes > Streptosporangiales > Streptosporangiaceae > Spirillospora > Spirillospora rubrisoli. The sequence continues at coordinate 4,564 of NZ_SMKU01000480.1, forward strand.
CCGGACCCAGGGTGAACTTGACCGGTTCGCCCGGGTCAAATCCGGAGGCCGTGGCCGTGGTGGAACCGCCGACCTTGATTCTCGGCGGGTCGAGGGCCAGGTGGGGCGCGCCGCGGCTGTCGGGCGGCAGGACCCGCAGCGGCGCCGAGGCCGTCCGCCCGGAGCGCCGGCCCTTCGCCCAGATCGTGTAGTCGCCCGGCGCGGCGCCTTCGCGGACCTCGGTCTCGGCCTCCCCGGACCGTGCGGCCGTCGAGACCCCGATATCGCTGCTGGACGGGCCCGTCCAGCTGAAGGCGACCGGCTCGTCCGGTTCCATCCCGCCCGCCCTCGCCCGGTAGCTCCCGCCGACCTTCACCGACGAGGACGACAGCCGGAGCCACACGTCCGGACGAGGCGTGGCGGACCGGCTGGGCGAGGGCTCCGGCCCGGGGACGAGCGGGCCGGACGACGCCGGCGGCCCGCTCTGGGGCGGGGGATCGTCTCCCCGGGCGGCGGCGAGCCCCGCCCCGGCGATCACGGTGGCCAGCACGGTCGCCGTCACCGCGCCGATCGCCGCGGGATGCGCCGACACCGTCCCGGCGAGGCTCTTGCCGCCCAGCGCCGCCAGGATCCCGGCCCCGGCGGCGCCGCCCGCGGCGCCCCCCACCAGCAGCCCGAGCGTCCGCCGGCGCACCCTCTCCTCGTGGGTGAAGTAAGCGATGTCCTCGGCCGAGTTCAGCGCGCGCGCCGCGACGAGGCCCAGCGCGAGGACCGTCCGCCACGATCCCCAGTGCAGGGACCGCGCGAGCGCGGGGGCGGCCGCCCGGGCCAGGTCCCGGGCGGTCGCGTGCTCCTCCATCTCGACCGCCGTCGCCAGCAGCCGCGTCACCAGCCCCGCCGCCTTGGCGACCTCGCCCGCCGGCGCGGTGCGGGCCCAGTCCGCCAGTCTGCGCAGGTGGACGGCCATCTCTTCGGCCGCGTCCTGCTCCTCGGGGGTGATGACCAGGCGGTAGCCGCGGCCGGTGGGCTCCGCCAGATGGGCGCCGGCCAGCCTGGCCAGGACCTCCGCGCCCGTGGCCCC
>NZ_SMKU01000481.1 GCF_004349215.1 Actinomadura rubrisoli
GGTGGATGTCGTGCCGTGGGGTGGGGGCGGGCCTGCTGGGTGTGAGCCGGCTGAGGCGGCGTGTCCGGAGTGTTCGGTTTTGCCGGATGTCTCGCGCTGCTCGTCCGGCCGCATGGGACGGGACGCCTGCGATGACCTCGGCGGGCCGGGGGCCGACGCGGCGCGGGCGCTGATCCGTGCCCAATTGCGGACGGCCCTCGCCACCTGTGCGATCGTCATGGTCGTGGTGGCGGGGCTGCCGCTGCTGCTGGACGGCGTCCCGGCGCTCGGGCGCGCGCGGGTGCACGGTGTTCCGCCGGCGTGGCTGCTGCTGGCGCTCGGTATACAGCCGATCTGGGTCCTCGCCGCCCTCCGACATCTGCGGCGGGCCGAACGGCTCGAACGCGACCTTCCCAGGGCGGCGGATCCTTCGTGATCCCGATGGCCGTGGCCGCCGCCCTCGCCGCGCTCGTCGCGGTGCTGGGCATGACGACCGTCCTCGGCCTCTACGGGCGCCGCACCACCCAGACCACGTCCGACTTCCTGGTCGCCTCGCGGGGCGTCAGCCCGTGGTGGAACGCCTCGGCGATCAGCGGGGAGTACATCTCGGCCGCCGCCTACCTCGGCACCGCCGGGCTGGTGCTCGCCTACGGCGCCGACATGCTGTGGTTGCCGATCGGCGCGGCCGCCGGGTACGTGCTGCTGCTGGCCTTCGTCACCGCGCCGCTGCGCAGGTCCGGCGCCTACACCATCTCCGACTTCGCCGAGTGGCGGCTCGGCTCCCCGGCCGTGCGGCGGATCGTCACCTGCTGCGTCTGCTTCATCGGCTGGTTCTACCTGCTGCCGCAGTTCCAGGGCGCGGGCGTCACACTGCGGGTGCTGACCGGCGCGCCGGTGTGGGCGGGCTGGGCCGTCGTGGTCGTGGTGGCGCTCGTCCTCGCCGGGTCCGGCGGCATGCGCAGCATCACCGGCGTCCAGGCCGTCCAGTTCTGGCTGAAGCTGGTCGCGGTGGCGGTGCCCGCCGTGGCGCTGCTGAGCCTCTGGCACCTGGACGGCCGCTCCGACCCCGCCGCCGACCGGCTGCCGCGCTTCGGGCGGGAGACGCGCGTGCACGCTCCCACCGGCCTCGTCGTGACCGTCCGCGCCGCGACGGTGGTGACCGCCCGGGGGCCGGTGGACGGCGTGCGGCGCGCCGGCGAGTCCGTCACCCTGCCCCCCGGCCGGCACGAGGTCGGCCCGGAGGCGGACGTGACGTTCCCGGCCGGCGCGGCGGTGCCGCACTACGAACACCTGCCGGTCCAGGAGGGGGACACCTGGGCCAGGCCGTTCGGACGCGGCGAGGAACACGGCCTCTACGGCACCTACTCGACCCTCCTGGGCGTCCTCTTGGGGACGATGGGCCTGCCGCACATCCTGATGCGCTTCTACACCAACACCTGCGGCAGCGCCGCCCGCCGCACCGCCGCGATCGTTCCGGGGATGCTGGCGCTGTTCTACGTGTTCCCCGTCCTGTACGGGACGCTCGGACGGCTCTACACGCCCGACCTGCTCATGACCGGCGACCTCGACGCGACCATCCTGCTGCTCCCGCAGCGGATGGTGCCCGGCCTCGGCGGCGCGCTGCTGACCGGCCTCATCGCGGCGGGGGCGTTCGCCGCGTTCATCTCCACCTCCTGCGGGATCGTCGTGGCCATCGCCGGGACGGTCTCCCAGTGCGTCCGGCGCCGCACCGGGATCGCCGCGTTCCGCGTCGGCGTCGTGTTCGCCTTGGCGACGCCGCTCGTCCTCGTCCCGAGGATCGGGCCGCAGGGCGCGGCGAGCCTGGTGACGACGGCGCTGTGCGTGTCGGCCTGCTCGCTGTGCCCGCTGCTCGTCCTCGGCATCTGGTGGCGGGGGCTCACCGCCGCCGGGGCCGGGGCCGGCCTCCTGGTCGGCGGCGGGCTCGCCGTGGCGGCGGGCGTCGCGCGGCTGTTCCACGGCTCCTGGAGCGGCTGGCCCGCGGCCCTGCTCGTGCATCCGGCCCTGGTGATCGCGCCCGTGTCCTTCGGGGTCATGGTCGGCGCGTCCCTACTGACCCGCCGCCGCGTCCCGCGCCGCGCCGACCGCGCGATGGAGCGCCTGCACCTCCCCGAGGACGTCGTCGTCCACTGAGCACCGGACGAACCGGGACATCCTTCGCCCGCACGTGATACCCGTTGATGATCGACGACCGTTCCCCATCGCTTGTGGACCGTTCCCGTCCACCCGTGCCCGGCCGTTCGCCGCGCCGGATCGACCGCTCGTCGCGTGACTACACTACGCACATCTCTGACTACGTACCGCTTATCGAGGGTTGCGTTTTCGGCCTCCCGATCGGTGGCACCAGACCTCTAGTGTTCTCAGTGGCACCAAGCGCCACACCGCCACCGGAGGGGCGGGCGGACGGAGGGCGGAACCCACGCCCACCACCGCGGACCTCCCACAACAGCAAATCCGGAGATCCGGCGGACGCCAGTCGAACGCCGGATCGTGAGTCGCTGGATCCCGTACCGGGGGGGTGGGATCCGGTGACCTGTGGCTCGGGCGCCGTTGAACAGTCGGGGGGTTGTTCAGCGGCGTCCGAGCTCTTTTTCTCCCCCTGGACGTCCGGAACCAACTCCAGGGCCCCGTGTTCAGCGTCCGGTGGCGCCGTCGATCAGCTCTCGCAGGTGGTCGGGGAAGCCGAGGAGCGCGTCCCTCTCGCCTAGGCGTCGCGGAGGCGTTTGAGGGTGGTGATGTCCTTGGCGTGGGGTTCGGGGGCGCGGCCCGGGGTCTCGATGATGAAGGGGATGCCGGCCACGGCGGGGTGGTGCAGGAGGTCGGCGAAGGGGCGTTCGCCGATCTGACCGGCGCCGATGTTCTCGTGGCGGTCCTTGGCGGAGGCGCAGGCGTCCTTGGAGTCGTTGGCGTGGACGAGCTTGAGGCGGCCCTCGCCGACGGTGGCGATGAGGGCGTCCACGGTCTCCTTGACGCCGCCGGGGGCGGTGAGGTCGTGGCCGGCGGAGAACGCGTGGCAGGTGTCGAAGCAGACGCCGAGCTTGGGGTGGTGCTCCAGGCGCTCGAAGAACGGGCCGAGGTCCTGGACCTTCGCGCACAGCATGTTGTTCTGGCCGGACATGGGTTCGAGGAGCAGGTCGGGGCCGTCCTCGGGGATCTCCTCCAGGAGGGGCAGGACGTGCTCGTGGACCTGCGTCATGGCCGCGTCGTAGGTCTGGGTGACGGCGGAGCCGGTGTGGACGACGACGCCCCGCGCGCCGATGGCGCGGCCGCGGACCAGGGAGTGGCGGACGGTCGCGATCGACTTGGCGAGGGTCTCCTCGCTGGGGGAGCCGAAGTTGACCAGGTACGGGGCGTGGATGTAGACGGGGACGTCGGCGCGCGCGCGGAGCTTCTCGTCTTCGGCGGGCTTGCCCTCGGGCAGCGCCCAGCCGCGCGGGTTGGCGACGAACACCTGGATCGTCTCGGCGCCGATCTCGGCGGCGTACTTCAGCCCGCCCGTGGCGAGGCCGCCGGCCACCGGGACGTGCGCCCCGATGGGGCTGCTGGATGAGGTCATAGGCGTTTCAGCCTAGCCGCTGCGTCAGGGGGTCCGGACGATCGTGATGGTGGAGCCGCGCGGGGCCTCGCCGCTGCTCGGGTTCTGGAAGCGGACGGTGCCGCCGATGCCCGTGACGTTGACCTTGAAGCCGGAGTCCTCCAGAGCCTCGACGGCGTCGTCCACGTCGCGGCCCGTCATGTTCGGCACGGGGATGTTCTGGGCGCCGCCGCCCCCGTCGTCGCAGCCGATCTGGATAGGGCCGGCGTCGACGACGCAGTCGCGCTTGGTGACGACGATGGTGACCTCGTCGCCGCGGGAGACGCCGGTGCCCTGCGGCGGGTTCTGGCTGACGACCGTGTTGGGCGGCTTGCCGTCGACCTTGCGCTTGTCGACGTTGACCTCCAGGCCCATGGAGCGCAGCCGGTTGGCGGCGGAGTCGCCGTTGCCGCCGACCAGCTCCGGCATGGACATGCCGCTGCTGAGGACGACGTTCACCGGCTCGTCGGGGGAGAGTCGCTCGCCGCTGGGCGGGTCGGTGCCGATGACCTTGTCCTTGGCGACGGTCTGCGAGGTGTTGGTGCTCGTCCGGCCGATGGTGAAGCCCTTGTCTTGCAAGATCCCCTTGGCGTCGTCCAGGGACTTGCCCTCGACGTCGGGCACCTCCTTGGGCGTGCGGCCCTTGGACGGCGTCAGCGTGACGGTCTGCCCCTTGGCGACGCGCGCGCCGCCGGGCGGGTCGGACTTGGCGACCTGGCCCTTGCGGACGCGGTCGTCGTAGACGGCCCTGGCCACCCGGACGTCGAGACCGCCGCCTTCGAGCTTGCCGCGGGCGTCGGCGACCTTCATGCCGACGATCCGCTCGGGGACGTGGTCGTACTGGCCGGACGTCTGGTACCAGACGGCCCAGCCGAGGATCATCGCGGCGATAGCGCCGATGGCGACCAGGACGTAGCGGCCGGTGAGCGCGCCGATGGCCCGGTCGGCCTTGGTGGGGCGGGGCGCGTACTCGGCGGGCCTGGTCTCGGCGTCGAGGACGGCGGTGTGCCGGGTGGCGGCGGGCGGGGTGGATTCGAGGACGGCGGTCGCGTTGTGGGACGCCTCCTCAAGGCGCTGGTCGAAGTCGCGGGGGAGCCCGTTGTAGACCTCGGCGACCTCGGCGAGGAACTGGTTGGCGTCGCTCGGCCGCCGGGCGGGCTCATGGCTCGTCGCGTCGGTGACCAGCGCGTCGACCTGGGGCGGCAGTCCGGGGACGGCGCTGGACGGCGGCGGGACGGCCTCGTTGACGTGCTTGTAGGCGACGGCGAGGGCAGTGTCGGCGCGGTGGGGCAGCTCGCCGGTGAGCAGCTCGAACAGCATGATGCCCGCCGCGTACACGTCGGAGCGGACGTCGGCGCTGCCGGACAGGACCTGCTCGGGTGCCAGGTAGCCGACCGTGCCGATGATCAGCCCGGTCTTGGTCATCTTGCCGGCGGACTCGGCGCGGGCGAGGCCGAAGTCGGCGACCTTGGCCTGCCCGTCCTCGGTGATCAGGACGTTCTCGGGCTTGACGTCGCGGTGCACGAGCCCGGCGCGGTGCGCGGCCCCGAGGGCGGCCAGCACCGGCTGCATGATCTCCAGTGCGGCGCGGGGGCCGAGCCGTCCGAGCGCGTTCAGTACGTCGCGGAGGTTGCGGCCCGCGACGTACTCCATCACCAGGAAGACGTGCTCGCCGTCGGTGCGCTGGTCGTAGACGGCGACGACATTCGGGTGGGAGAGCGCCGCGGCGGCCTTGGCCTCGCCGATGAAGCGGGCGACGAAGTCCTCGTCGGCGGCCAGCGCGGCGTGCATCACCTTGATCGCGATGATGCGGTCGAGCCTGATGTCGCGCGCGACGTACACCGTGGCCATGCCGCCCCGCGCGATCCGGGACTCAATGCGGTAGCGCCCGTCGAGCACCCGCCCGACGAGTGGATCAGCGACCGTCGTGTCCATCAGAGCGAGTTTAAGGGGGGAATCGCGCGGATCTCATCAGCCGGGAGTATGAGCATCGATGCGCCGCGGGTCGGAGGTCAGCGGGCGGCGGCGGTGGGACGCTCCGGCGCGGGGG
>NZ_SMKU01000482.1 GCF_004349215.1 Actinomadura rubrisoli
CTCCCCGGCGCCGCCCGTCGACTGGGACCGCGGCAGGCCCCGGGTGAACGGGTCGGGCGCGTCCGGCTCCGGGGCCCCGTCCGGCACCGGGCCGGGCTCCCGGGGATCGCGGAGCGGCGGCAACGGCTCGTCCACTCCGGCCAAGGCGCCGCGCGGCAAGGGCACGCGCGGCAAGCCCCCGCGCGGCGAGGCGCCCCCGCCCGAGCCTGAGAAGGGCCCGGCGGCGCCCCCGTCCGGCCCGGCGCCGCCCGCCGACCCGTGGGCGGACGGCGGCGGCGACCCCACCCGCACCGCCGAGGACCCGGCGTCGCTGCTCGGCGGCAAGGGTTCCGCGTCCGGCAAGCCGTCCTCCGGCAAGCCCGCCTCCGGCACCCCGGAGACGGGCAGCGGGTCGGGCAAGGGAAAAGGCGATTCGTCCCTGATGCACTACGACGTGGACAGGTGACCCAGGCCGCTTCAGGGAGCGGCATGGGCAAGGCCGGCGGGCTCGCCGGGAAGGCGGGCCGGCTGCTGGCATCGGCGGGCGGCGCGGTCACCGTCCAGTTCGTCACGGCGGGCGGAAGCCTGGTCGTGCAGGCGCTGTGCGCCCGGACGGTCGGCCCCTCCGGGTACGGCGCCTACGCGCTGTTCGTCTCCGTCCTCATCATGATCACGGCGGTGCAGACGAGCTGGGTGGGCGACAGCCTCACCGTGTTCGACCGGTTCGACCCGCGGATCCGCGGCGCGCTGCTGCTGTCGGTGGGCATCACGGTCGGCGGGGGCGCGGCGGCGGGCGCGGCCGTCTCCGCGGTGATGGGCCTCGCGGGCGCGGCCGGGATCGGGCTGTTCGCGCTGCTGGTGGCGCTCTGGCTGCTGAACGAGACCGGGCGGCGGATCTTCACCGCCCGGATGGAGTTCTGGCGGCTGGCCCTCAACGACACCTCGTACCTGGTGGTGACGCTCGGGACGCTCGGCGGCGTGCTGGCCCTCGGCGCGGACGCCACGGTGGAGCTGATGCTCGCCGCGATGTGCGCGGGCTGCCTGGTCTCGATCGTGCTCGCCCGGCTCCGGCTGCCCGCCCCCGAGTACGCCCCGGCCCCGCTGCGCGGCACGGCGTTCCGGGAGATCGCCGGGTTCGCCGCGTGGCGGTCGGTGCAGGCGGGGCTGCGGCCCGGCGCGCTGCTGCTCGCCCGCGTCATGATCGCCGCGTTCGCCTCCACCGCCGCCCTCGCCGGGATCGAGGCCGCGCGGCTGCTGCTGGCGCCCGCGCTGACGTTCGTCAACGGCGCGGGCGGGTTCCTGCTCGGCGACTTCGCCCAGGCCGAGCGCTCCGGGCGGCCCATGCCCGCCCGCCGGGCGGTGCGCGTCTGCGTGGTGCTGTCCGCCATCGCGCTGGTGATGAGCCTGTCGGGCATCCTGCTGGTCGACTGGCTCGGCCCGCTGGTGACCGGAGGGTCCTTCAAGGTGGACCGGGTCGCGCTCGTCGGCTGGGGCGTCTACGCGGTCTGCTTCGCCTGCACGCTGCCCTTGGCCAGCCTGGCGACGGCCCGCAAGATGTCCAGGTCGGTGTTCACCGTGCGCGGCGTGGAGAGCGCGGTCGGGCTGCTCGTCCTGCTGGGCCTGCTGGTCGCCGACCCCGGCCACGCGTCCATCGCCCCGTACTGCCTGGGCGCGGGCGGGCTGGTCTCGGCGGCGATGCTGTGGCGGACGCTGCGCAGGACCGACCCGTCCGCCGAGGAGGAGAGACAGGAGCCCGCCGCGCCCCGGTCACGGGACGAGCTGGTCGGCTGACACGTCCTCCCGAACGGCGGCGGGACGTGGCTCGGGCCGGGCCTCCCGGCTGCGCAGGACGAGCCAGACGGCCACGGTCGCGGACGCGAGGACCACCAGGATCCACGCCAGCGGCACCGCGCCCACCCCGAACATCTTCAGCGCCGACGCGACCAGCACCAGCGCCAGCACGCGGCGGATCAGCCCGCCCGGCGCCCGCGAGGAGACCTTCGAGCCGAGGTAGACGCCCGGGACGGAGCCGACCAGCAGCGCCGCGGTCACCTCCATCCGGAAGTCGCCGAACAGCAGGTGGCCCAGCGCGGCCGCGAACACCAGCGGCACCGCCTGGAGCAGGTCGGTGCCGACCAGCTGGTTCGCCTTGAGCGCCGGGTACAGGGCCAGCAGCGCGACGATGATCAGCGAGCCGGAGCCCACCGAGGTGATGCCGACCACCAGGCCGCCCACCAGCCCGACCAGGACGGTCGGCACCGGGCGGATCCGGATCTCGGGCGTCCCGCCGTCCGCCGCGCCCCCCTTCCCGGTGCCACCGCCCGCCGTCCCGGAGCGGCCCCGGTAGGAGAGCCAGCCGCGCACGACCAGCCCGGCGGCCGCGATGAGCAGCGCCACGCCCATCGCCTTGCTGATCACGTCCTCGACCCGGGCGCCGTGGCCGAGCGCGCGGGCGAGCAGGACCCCGGAGAACGCGGCGGGCACCGAGCCGAGGCAGAGCCAGCCCACCAGCCGCATGTTGATCGTGCCCTGCCGGTAGTGGACGGCGCTGCCCACGGGCTTCATCACCGCGGCGGCCACCAGGTCGCTGGAGACGGCCGCGAGCGGGCTGACGCCGAAGAACGTCACGAGCATCGGCGTCATCAGCGCGCCGCCGCCCATGCCGGTCAGCCCGACGACGATGGCGACCAGGAAGGAGCCGAGCGCCATCGTCCAATCGAAGTCCATCGCCATGACCTACCAGCTATGTCGGAAAACTTCCGTACAGCCTAAAGGACGGCACACGGATGGGGTAACCCGGGCGGTAGGGGCAAACGGGTAGGAAGGGGCAGTTCGGGGTTATTCCGGTCGGACCCAGCCGCCCTCCACGAGCAGGTCCAGGACGGCGGCGACCGCGTCCTCCGGCGGCATCCGGGACGTGTCCAGCCTCAGGTCGGCGTCGTCCGGCTCCTCGTACGGGTCGGAGATGCCCGTGAACTCGGGGATCAGCCCCGCGCGGGCCTTGGCGTACAGGCCCTTGCGGTCGCGGCGCTCGCACTCCTCCAGCGGCGTCGCGACGTGCACCAGGACGAAGTCGCCCGAGACCGACACCATGCGCCGCACCTCCGCGCGCGTCGCCGCGTACGGCGCGATCGGCGCGCAGATGGCCACGCCGCCGTGCCGGGTGATCTCGGCGGCGACGAAGCCGATCCGGCGGATGTTCAGGTCGCGGTCGGCGCGGGAGAACGTCAGCCCGGCCGACAGGGTCCGCCGCACCACGTCGCCGTCCAGCAGCGTCACCGTCCGGCCGCCGCGCTCCACCAGCGCGTCGGCCAGGCCGCGCGCGACCGTGGACTTGCCCGACCCCGACAGCCCGGTGAAGAACACCGTGATGCCGCGCGAGCGCTTCGGCGGCCGCGCCAGCGCCAGCTCGGCGGCGACGGCGGGCGGGGTGAACCAGTCGGGCACGGGCTCGCCGGCGTCCAGCAGCTCGCCGAGCCGCTCGGGGGTCAGCTCGGCCTGGACGTGGTCGGGCTCGATGCGCGCGACCGGGCGCCACACCTCCACGTCGGCGTCGTACGCCCACGGCTCGGGGACGACGGGGGGGATCGCGGTGCCCTCCGTCTCCCGCTCGGCGAGCAGGTGGGTGGCGCCGTAGGCGGCGGCGATGTGGGCGTGCAGCAGCACGTCCCGATCCGGGTCGTCGCGGGCGGGCAGCGGCACGGGGACGATCCGCGCGCCCTCGGGCAGCTCCCTGCGCACGGCCAGCAGCGCCCGCACCAGGGACTCGTCGTGCTCGCCGCTCAGCATCGGCAGCACCAGGACCCGGGCGCCGAGCCGCTCGGCGACCTGCCGGAGCTGACCGAGCTGCTTGCGGTGCAGGGGCTCGCGGGTGGCGACCGCGAGGACGGGCCCGTCGGACGGCGGGATCTCCTCGGGACGGCGGCGCAGCCGGTGGAACGGTCCGTGCGCGGGGGAGCGGAGGGCGTCCAGCGGGCCGGCGAGCCGCCATCCCTGGGTCGTCGGGTCCTGCCAGACCTCCGCGACCCGCAGCACGGCGAGCGGCACGCCCTCCGGATCCTGCAGGACGATCCGCTCGTGCGCGGTCAGCTCCTTGGGGACCGCGAGCGTCACCGGGACGGGCCATGGGGTGCCGTCGGAGAGCCGCCCGCCGGCGATCACCATCGCGGCGTCGAACGAGCCGAGGAACCCGGTCAGCGGCCGGTACACACCGGCCAGGAGCAGCTCCAGGTCGGCGAGCTCCACCGCGTCCGGGGTCCAGACGGGCAGGTCGCGCAGCGTGTCGGGAAGGCCGGCTTCGGCGGTCACCGCGGTCTCCGATCCCGCCCGGCGCGCGGCCGGGGCGATCCAGGTCAGTGTCGGGTGGGGGACGGCGCCCCCACGTCCCCGGTCCGGGCACTGGCCGCCGCTCTCCGCTCAGCTGGCACTGCGCGCGAACGCCGGTCAGCCGGGGTTGCCCCAGAAAATACTGTGACCAGGCGGGTCGGCGCATCCCGGCCCCCGGTGCGACCCGGTCAGATGACCCTGGCGAACCGGTTCTCGGGCTTGCGGATGACGAACGTGACCTCGCTGTGGTCTGCGGTGAGGCGTCCCCGGCTGATCGCGGAGACCAGCCGGCAGAGGGCGTCGGCGAGGCCGGTTCCGGCCCCGAGCGCGTCGATGGCCTGCCGCGAGGTGTACTCCTCGGCGACCACGAGACCGCGCATGACGCAGTACCACTGCATGCCCTGCCGGGAGGCCACCCGGTCGTAGAGGGCGGGCGGCGGCTGGGCGGCTCTGGCCCGCCCCGCGCGCGGCTCGGCGTCGTCCCCGGCCCGGCGCCCGCGCCGGCCCGCCGGCATCGGCGCGGGCGCGGGCTGGGACGGATCCGCCTGGGCCTGCGGGTGGGACGGCGGCTGCGGGGCGGCGGACGATGGGCTCACGGAGGCGGCCCCGGGCGGGACGGGACCACTGCCCGCCTCGGCCGCGGGGCCGGCCGCCGCGTACGCGACACGGGCGTGGGCGCCGCGCGGGGCGCGTCCGGGGCGGGCGCGGCGGCGGCGCCCGGAGGCGCGTATCCACCGGGGGAGGTGGCGGTCGAGGAAGCCGTACGCGGTGTTGCGGTCGCGCAGGTGGACGAGCAGCAGGCCGCCGGGTTTCAGCGCGGCGACGAACCGGTCGAGGACGAGCTCGGCGTTCGGGACCCGCTCGACGAGGTAGGAGGCGTGCACCACGTCGTAGGCGCGCGGCGGCATCGGCACCGTGCGCAGGTCGCCCAGGTGCCAGGTGTCGAGGTCGGTGCGCTCGCAGGTGTGGGCGCGCAGCTCCGGGGACTCCAGGTCGACGCCCGTGACCTGGCACTCGCGGTCGCCGAGGTCCAGCCCCCCGCCCCAGCCGCAGCCGGCCTCCAGGATGTGGATCCGCTGCAGGGGCTTCTCTTGGGCGTACTGGCGGGCGCGTTCTGAGAAGAGATCGCCGTCGCTGACCGGCGGCGTACGCAGATCGGTCACAATCTCGCAGCGTAATCGTCCGGCTGCGCTCTGTCCGCTATTTGCCCATTCTTGGCCACCGCCGTGTCGCATCCTGGACGGGCGGTCGCGCCTCGGCGACCGTCCGCGAAGGGCGGGGCGGGGCGCGGCGG
>NZ_SMKU01000483.1 GCF_004349215.1 Actinomadura rubrisoli
CCTGCTCGCCCTGTGCGACCCCCTGGTGGTCAACGAGCACGAGGCCGCCTTCCTCCTGGCCGACGGCGAGGACGGCGAGGGCGGCGCGCGGCCCGGCGCGGAGGCGGGAGACCTGGCGGAGGCCCTGCTCAGGCGCGGCGCCCGCTCGGTGGTCGTCACGCTCGGCGCCGAGGGCGCGCTGGTCGCGGCCGGTTCGGGCACGGCGGCGGTCGCGTCCCCGAAGGTGAAGGCGGTGGACACCACGGGCGCGGGCGACGCGTTCACCGCCGCGCTCTGCCTCCGGCTGGCCCGGGGCGACGGCCTGGCCGGCGCGGCCCGCTACGCCGCCCGGGTCGGCGCCGCCGCCGTCCGCGAGCACGGCGCCCAGAGCTCCTACCCGGGCCCGGACGACCTCCCGCCCGCTCCCGACTAGACGTTCATGCCGGGGGTCGCGGGTTCCAGGGGCGACACTGTTCGTTTGCGGCGGAGCCGCCGGGGGTCTGGGGGTCCGCCCCCAGAGGCAGCACGGGTCAGCGGGGGTCGGGGATGGCGCGGGCGCGCTGGCGGTAGAGGGCGTCGGCGACGTCGTGGACGTCGGCGCCCAGGTCGAACGCGCTGAACAGGTGGAGGTCGTCGGCGGTCTCGATCTCCAGCAGGCGGGTGTGCAGCAGCAGGCGGCGCCGCTCGTCCACCCGGATCGCGGTCACCTCGTCCCACGGCACGCGGAGCCGCCCCGCGTAGCCGGTGACCAGCGTGACGCCCTCGTGGTCGGCCGCCACCCGGACGGGGGCGAGCACGTCGCGCAGGGCGAGCACGGCCAGCCCGAGCGCCGCCACCCCCGCCAGCAGCAGCCGCTGCACGTCGCCGGAGTTCAGCACGGCCAGCGCCCCCACCGCGGCGGCCGCCGCCCACTTGGCCACGAGCTGTTTCGCGGGCACCCGCCAGTGCTGCCCCGTACCGGCATGCTCGTCCATGAGGCCACGGTAGCGACCGGACGATCGGGGCGGGCCGCCGGTGCGGCGGTATAGAGGACGAGGACAGCGTTTCCGCCACGTGCGGCGAACGCTTTTTCACCCCTGTTATGCCTGATGCGCCCCATCTTTGCGGAGAACCGTCCGATAGCGTCGTGGGCATGCGACTGGGCGTGCTCGACGTTGGATCCAATACGGTGCACCTGCTGGTGGTGGACGCCCATCAGGGGGCGCGGCCGCTTCCCGCGTTCTCCCACAAGGCGGAGCTGCGCCTGGCCGCCCACCTGGAGGACGGGGACCGCCTGTCGGAGGAGGGCGAGGCCCGGCTGCGCGCGTTCGTGGACGAGGCGCTGCAGATCGCCGAGGACAAGGGCGTGGAGAACCTCGTCGCGTTCGCCACCTCCGCCGTCCGGGACGCCGTCAACGGCGAGGAGGTCCTGGCGCGCATCCGGACCGGGACGCAGGTGGACATCAGCGCCCTGTCGGGGGAGGACGAGGCGCGGCTGACGTTCCTCGCGGTCCGGCGGTGGTTCGGCTGGTCGTCGGGGCGGCTGATCGTGGTCGACATCGGCGGCGGCTCGCTGGAGATCGCGGTGGGTATCGACGAGGAGCCGGACGCGGCGTTCTCGCTGCCGCTCGGCGCGGGCCGGCTGACCCGCGACTGGTTCGCCTCCGACCCGCCGTCCCCGGACGAGGTGCGCAAGCTGCGACGGCACGTCCGCGCGGAGATCGCCCGGCATGTGGGGGAGGTCGCGCGCTACGGCCCGCCCGACCACGCGGTCGCGACGTCCAAGACGTTCAAGCAGCTCGCCCGGATCGGCGGCGCGGCGCCCTCGGGGGATGGACCGTACCAGCGGCGCGTCCTGCACGGCGCCGACCTGACCGAGTGGACCGAGAAGCTCGTCCAGATGCCGGCCGCCGAGCGCGCCGAGCTGCCCGGGGTGTCGGAGCGGCGCGTCCACCAGCTCCCGGCGGGCGCGATCGTCGCCGACGCGGCGATGGACCTGTTCGGGCTGGCCGAGCTGGAGGTCTGCCCGTGGGCGCTGCGCGAGGGCGTGATCCTCCGCCGCCTCGACATGATCACCGGTTGACATCCGGATCCGGATCTGCGCACGGTGGTGGGCGGGCTGACCGGATCCGGTCGCGTACCGGATGACCTGGGCAGAGTCCCTGAATATCCCTTTCTTCGGGATGACCAAGAACGCGATATGTCTTGACGGCCGGGGCGTGCCGACGTAGCTAATGGGGGGGCGGGCGGCCAACACCCTTGGGGGTTCCTCATGACGGGCGCGAACCGGTTCTCGTCCTTGCCCTGCGGACGGCGGAGCAAGTTCGTCGTGCTCGGGGTCTGGATCGTCATCCTCCTCGTGTCCGCGCCCCTGGCGGGCAAGCTCACCGGGGCGCAGGAGAACGACACCTCGTCGTGGCTGCCGAAGAACGCCGAGTCCACCCGGGTGGTGGACGCGGCCGAGAAGTTCGTGCCCGCCGACACCTTCCCCGCCGTGGTCGTCTACGACCGGGGCGGCGCGCCCGTCACCGGCGCCGACCTGGCCAAGGCCAGGGCGGACGTCCCCCGGCTGAAGGCCGTCAAGGGCGACCCGAAGGGCGGCGAACCGCCCCGGGCGCTCTCCGAGAGCGTGCGGGACCCCGTCATCGCCAAGGACGGCAAGGCCGTCCAGACGATCGTCAACGTCAAGGTCGGCGACGACGGATGGGACCTGCTCGGCCCGGCCGTCAAGGACTACCGCGACATCGTCCAGAGCGGCGACCAGGGCCTGAAGGCCCACGTCACCGGGCCCGCCGGGTACGCGGGCGACTTCAGCAACGTCTTCTCCGGCTTCGACAAGACGCTGCTGTTCATCACCGCCGCCATCGTCATCGCGATCCTGCTCGTCACCTACCGCAGCCCGATCCTGTGGCTGGCGCCGCTGCTGTGCGTCGGCCTCGCCCTCATGGCCGCCGACGCCGTCGTCTACCTGCTGGCCGACAACGCCGGGCTGACCGTCAACGGGCAGGCCGCGTTCATCCTGACCGTCCTGGTGTTCGGCGCCGGCACCGACTACGCGCTGCTGCTGATCGCCCGCTACCGGGAGGAGCTGCGGCGGCACGACGACCGGCACGAGGCCATGGCGATCGCGCTGCACCGCGCCGGGCCCGCGATCCTCGCCAGCGGCTCCACGGTCGCGCTCAGCATGCTGTGCCTGCTCCTCGCCGTCCTCAACTCCACCAAGAGCATGGGCCCGGTCATGGCGATCGGCGTCGCCGTCGCGCTCGCCGCGATGCTCACCCTGCTGCCCGCCCTCCTCGTCATCTGCGGGCGCTGGGTGTTCTGGCCCAAGCGCCCGTCGCACGGGTCGGCCGAGCCGACCGAGCAGGGCGGCTGGGCGCGCGTCGGCACCCTCGTCGCCGTCCGGCCCCGCCTCACCTGGGTCATCACGGCCGTGGTGCTCGGCGCGTGCGCGTTCGGGCTCCTGGGGCTCAAGACCGGGTCGCTGCCCAACAAGGACGCCTTCAGCTCCGGCAAGCCCGACTCGATCACCGGCGAGGAGGTCATGGTCAAGCACTTCCCGGCGGGCAGCGGCGCGCCGGTCCAGGTGATCGTCAAGGCCGGGACGCAGGACGCCGTCCGCGCGGCGCTGTCCACCGTGCCCGACATCTCCGACGTGCGGGTCGCCGGGAACCGGCCCGGGCAGCCCGTGGACGGCCTGGTCTACCTGGAGGCGACGCTCGACGCGCCGCCGGACGCCAAGCGGGGGTTCACCGCCGTCGAGCGGGCCAGGGAGGCCGCGCACCGCGTCCCGAACGCCGACGCCGAGGTCGGCGGCGGGTCGGCGGTCACGCTCGACATCAGCGACGCCTCCCACCGGGACCAGAACGTCGTGATCCCGGTCGTGCTCGTCGTGGTGCTGCTCATCCTCGCCCTGCTGCTGCGCGCCCTCGTCGCGCCGCTGCTCCTCGTCGGCACGGTCGTGCTGTCGTACGCGGCGGCGCTCGGGGTCAGCGCGCTGGTCTTCACCCACGTGTTCGGGTTCGCCGCGGCCGACCCGTCCTTCCCGCTCTGGACGTTCGTGTTCCTCGTGGCGCTCGGCACCGACTACAACATCTTCCTGATGACCCGCGTCCACGAGGAGGCGAAGCGGCACGGGACGCGGCGCGGCGCGCTCACCGGCCTCTCCGCGACGGGCGGGGTCATCACCTCGGCGGGCGCGGTGCTCGCCGGGACGTTCGCCGCGCTGGGCTCGCTGCCGCTGGTGTTCGTCACCGAGCTGGGCTTCACGGTCGCCTTCGGGGTGCTGCTGGACACCTTCGTCGTCCGGTCGGTGCTGGTCACCGCCCTCAACCTGGACGTCGACCGGCACATGTGGTGGCCGAGCGCCATGGCGCGCCCCCGGGCGGCCGCCGCCGAGGGCGAGACCGCGCCGCGGGCCCCGGTCGGCAGCGAATGATCACCAGCTGGGGTGCCCGAGAGGCTTGCCCGCCGGGCTGACGGTACGGTCGCCGGTCCCGTCGGCCTTGATCGCGCGGACCTCCGGCCGGGCCACCTGCCCGCGCACGTAGCAGACCCACCTGCCGTCGCGCGACCACCCCGGGTCCATCTCGTGGTCGGCGGACGCGGCGAGCGGGCGCGCGTTCGCCCCGTTGGCATCCATCACCCAGATGTCGCTCTGCGCGGACGGGCCGCGCGTGTAGGCGATCTGCTTGCCGTCCGGTGACCACGCCGGGTCCACGGCGCGAATCCGGTCGCGGCTCAGCTTCGTCCAGGGGGCCGAGGGCCGACCGGGGTCGAGCGTGAAGAGCTGCTCGATCCCGTCGCGCTTGCTCCAGAACACCACCCGCCCGGTGGACGACCACATCGGGTCGTCCTTGTCGGACGAGTCGGTGGTGAGCTGCGTGACCGCCTTCCCCTGGAGGGCGACCGCGAAGATCTGGGCCCCGCCGTCCTTCTCGCCCATGTAGGCCAGCCGAGTGCTGTCCGGCGACCAGGTCAGCCGCCCGCCCGCGATGTCGGTGACCTTCCGCTGCCCGCTGCCGTCGGCGTTCATCACCCACGCCTCGGACCTGCCGTCGATCCGCCGGGTGAACGCGATGCGCGTGCCGTCGGGCGACCGCACGGGCAGCATGTCGCACTGCGGCCCGCGGACGAGCGCGACCGGCTCCGCGTCCCCGGCCTTGTAGGTGCCGATGTCGGCGTGGCACGACTTCGGCCAGCCGGGCCGGGTGTCGATCCGCACGACCATCGCCGTGGTGGGGAACGCCGGGGCCGCGGCGCGGGCGGAGTTCTTCTTCTCCTCCGGGCGCGTGAGCAGGTAGGCGCCGCCCGCCAGGCCCGCGACGAGCAGCACGGCCAGGGCGCTCGCCGCCACCACCCGGGTGCGCCGGGGCCCCGACTCCCGGGTCGGCGACTCGACGGGCGGAAGGTAGGGCGGGGCGGTCCGCTGCCGCTCGGGCGGCGGCGCGGCGGGCGGCATCCGCATCCCCGCGCCCGGATCCGTGCCCCTCTCATGCGACGGCTCGGTGCGCCATTCGGGTGGCGCCGGGGCTGGAGCCGATGCTGGGGCCGGGGGCTGCTGCTGGGCCGCCTGCTGCGGCGGCGCGGCCTGCTGCCGCAGGTCTGCGGCGCGGGCGTGGGCGTCATGGGACGTGGCG
>NZ_SMKU01000484.1 GCF_004349215.1 Actinomadura rubrisoli
GTGTGGGGGTGGCGAGGGCCAGGCGGTCGGTGCGGAGGGGGAGTTGACCCCAGCGGTCGCCTACCGGCAGGCGGACGAAGCCGACGTCCAGTTCGCCCGCCTCCAGGCGCTCCAGTTGCTCCCGCGTGGACATGTCGTCCAGTGTGATGTCGGCGCCCGGGTGGCGGCGCCGGAACGCGGCGACGGCCCGGGGCGCCAGCTCGATGCTCGACATCCCGAACCCCACGCTGAGGCGGCCGATCTCGCCGCGCGCCAGCCGGTCCATGCGCCGGGCGAGGGCGTCCGCGCGCTGGACGAGGTCCTGGGCGCCGGGCAGGAGTGCCGCGCCCAGCCCGGTGAGCGCGGCGCCGTGCCGCCCCCGGTGGAAGAGGCGGCCGCCGGCCCGCGCCTCCAGCGCCTGGATCTGCTTGGTCAGCGCGGGCTGCGTCATCGAGGCGGCCGACGCCGCGCGCCCGAAGCCGCCGTGCTCCACGACCGCGAGGAAGCCCCGCAGCAACCGGATTTCCATTCCTGGATGTTATGTGACGGAGAAAAAGATTCATTGGACGAATGGAAGCCCGGCAGGGTTCGCTGGGATGTCCGAGCACCGAGGAGGCGACATGCCCGAGGCGGCGACGCTGCGCTGCGCGGCCGTGCAGTTCGAGCACCGGCCCGACGACAAGCCGTACAACCTCGCCCAGGTCCGCGAGCACGCCGGACGGGCGGCGGCCGACGGTGTCCAGATGATCGCGTTCCCGGAGATGTGCGTGGTCGGGTACTGGCACCTGCGGCGCCATCCCGCCGAGCGCCTCCGGGAGCTCGCCGAGCCCCTCACCGGCCCGTCGGTCACCGCCGTGCGCGAGCTGGCCGCCGAGCACGGCATCGGGATCGGCGTGGGCTTCCTGGAGGCCGGCGAGGACCGGCGGCTGTTCAACTCCTACGCCGTGTGCCTGCCGGACGGCGCCGTCCACCGGCACCGCAAGCTGCACGCCTTCGAGCACGAGGCCATCTCCAGCGGGGACGGCTACACGGTGTTCGACACCCCGTGGGGCGTGCGGATGGGAATCCTGATCTGCTGGGACAACAACCTGGTCGAGAACGTGCGCGCCACCGCCCTGCTCGGCGCGTCCGTCCTCGTCGCGCCGCACCAGACCGGCGGGACCGCCTCGCGCAGCCCCCACGGCATGAAGCCGATCCCGCTCCCGCTCTGGGACGGGCGGCACCGCGACCGGGAGGCGGTCGAGGCCGCGTTCCGCGGCCCGGACGGACGCGGATGGCTCATGCGGTGGCTGCCCGCGCGCGCCCACGACAACGGGCTGTTCGTGCTGTTCAGCAACGGGGTCGGCCGCGACGACGATGAGGTCCGCACCGGCAACGCGATGATCCTCGACCCCTACGGCCGGATCCTGGCCGAGACGTGGGCGGCCGAGGACGCGCGGGTGACCGCCGATCTGGACCTCGGGCTGCTCCCGCTGTCCACCGGGCGGCGCTGGATGCGCGGCCGCCGGCCGGAGCTCTACGACATCCTGACGCGCCGCACGGGGGAGGAGCGCGACCCCCGGACGGCGCGCTTCTCGCCCGATCCCGTGCCCCCGTCCAGCCTCGCCTGAGCGCTCCACCGGGCGCCCGGGAGTCGCAGGTCGGACGGTGGGTCGGCGCGGTGTCCGGGGCGCCGTCCAGGATCATGGGTGCATGACTGACGAAGTGATGCCCGGGACCGCGCCGCACGCCGGTACCGGGAGCGGGGGAGTGGGGCGCCGCGCGGTCCTGTGCGGGGCCGGGGTGGCCGGTGCGGCCGTGCTCGCCGGATGCGGCTCGGGAGGCGGGGAGACGGACTCCGAGGACCTCAAGGGCAAGGAGATCGGGAAGGCCGCCGACGTCCCGGTCGGCGGCGGGAAGGTCTACGCCGACACCAAGGTCGTCGTGACGCAGCCGTCCAAGGGCGCGTTCAAGGCGTTCAGCGCGACGTGCACGCACCAGGGCTGCCTGACCACCACGGTCGTCGGCGGGCTGATCAAGTGCCCCTGCCACGGCAGCGACTTCGCGATCGCGGACGGCGGCGTCCGGCACGGGCCCGCCAAGCGCGCTCTGACGGAGTACCAGGTCCAGGTGAAGGGCGACGGCATCGTCGTCGTCTGAATCATCGGCACACCGGTTTAGTTCTGAATTGAACCTTCGCGGTCGCGCGTACGTAATCACCGGTGACACATGGCGACCGGAGTGACCCAGAGCGGAGGGCGGAGAGCATGCCACAGGAGTCCAGGACGCAGGCGGACGCGGCGGACGTGGGAGACGCGGCGGAGCGCCCCGCCGCCGGGCCCCCGGCGGCGGGCAACACCCGCCGGGGGCTTCTCATCGGCGCCGGGCTCGCGGGCGTCGCGGGGCTGGCGGCGGCGTGCGGCGGGTCCGACGACTCGTCCGGCGACGGCGGGAAGGGCGGCGACGCGGGCGCCCAGAGCCCCGCCGGCGGGACCGGCACCGGAGGCGCCGGAGTCGGCGGGGGCAAGGAGCTGGCGGCGGCCAGCGAGATCCCCGTGGGCGGCGGCAAGGTCTTCGAGGCCGAGAAGGTCGTGGTGTGCCAGCCGGCGCAGGGCGAGTTCAAGGCGTTCTCGGCCACCTGCCCCCACCGGGGGTGCAGCGTGGGCTCGGTGTCCGGCGGCACGATCAACTGCCCGTGCCACGGCAGCAAGTTCAAGATCACCGACGGCTCGGTGGCGAACCCGCCGGCCAAGGAGCCGCTGAAGGAGAAGAAGGTCACCGTCGAGGGCGGCAAGATCATGCTCGCCTGAGCGGCTCCGCGCGCGGCGGGCCGTCCCTCCCCGGGGCGGCCCACGCGCCGCCGGCGGGCACGCTGTCGTCCGCGGACTCCCCGCCGGGGGACGGTCCGCCGTCCGCGGGCCGCCCGTCCGCGGGTTCGCGGTCCGCGGCCGGGTCCGGGCCCGTCCGGAAGCGGGGAAGCGCCTCCGGGTAGGAGGCGCGGATGTGGGCGATCAGGTGCTCGCGGACGTCGCAGCGCAGGTCCCAGGCGCTCGCCGAGTCGGCGGCGCTCATCAGGGCGCGCAGCTGGACCAGCCCGTTCGGCAGGACGTCGACCGCCTGGAGCACCCACTCGCGGCGGTCCCACAGCGGGTGGTCCTGGAGCATCGAGTACAGCTCGGTGCGCAGCTCGTCGAGCGGCACCGACCAGTCGACGTGCAGCTCGACCGAGCCGATCACGCGGCTGCTGTGGCGCGTCCAGTTCTCGAACGGCTGCTCGGTGAAGTACGACACCGGCAGGATCAGCCGCCGGTCGTCCCAGAGCCAGACCACCACGTACGACAGCGTCAGCTCCTCGACCCGCCCCCACTGGCCCTGGACGACCACGACGTCGTCGAGCCGCAGCGCGTCGCTGAACGCCAGCTGGAGCCCGGCCAGCAGGTTGCCGAGCGTCGGGCGGGCGGCGATCCCGACGACCAGGCCCGCGACCCCCGCCGAGGCGAGAAGCCCGGCGCCCACGGCCCGCACGCCCGGGAACGTGAACAGCGCCGCGCCCAGGGCCACGATCACGATCACCACGGACGCGATGCGCCGCAGCAGCATCATCTGCGTGCGGGCGCGCCTGGCCCGCCGGTTGCGCTCGCCCTCGATGCGCATCAGCCGCGCCAGCGGCGGGTCGGTGAGCGCGTAGGCGATCCGCAGCACCAGCCAGGTCGTGACGCCGATGGCCGCGATCCGCACCAGATGCCGCACGGCGTCGTCCGGGCCGTCCGGCAGGGCCCGGTACGGCATGGCGGCGCTGGCGCCGACCACGGCCGCGAACGCGAACGCCGGCGCCGTGCAGCGCCGGGCGGCGCGGCCCGCCCCCGGCCAGCGCTCCGACAGGCGGCCGGCGAGCAGCCGGCGGCCCCCCTCCACGACGATCACGGACGTGGCGACCACCGCCGCCAGGACGATCCATGCCCAGAGCGCGGACACGTTCGCTGCGACCTCCTCCGAGCGTGCGACAACCGGTCCGGGCCTCCCTTTCCGATGTTTTTACGATCACTCGGCCGTCCTGGGGAGATCTCCGTCACCCTGGCGGCGGGTGCGCTGCAGCGCGGCCTGTCGGTGGGGCCCACTAGGCTTTTACCGTGGCAGATCCGGCGACCTACCGACCCGCTCCGGGCTCCATCCCGGAATCGCCCGGGGTGTACCGATTCCGCGACGAGCACGGCCGGGTCATCTACGTGGGCAAGGCGAAGAGCCTGCGCTCGCGGCTGAACTCCTACTTCGCCGACTTCTCCGCGCTGCATCCGCGCACCCAGACGATGGTGCAGACGGCGGCGCGGGTCGACTGGACGGTGGTCGGCACCGAGGTCGAGGCGCTCCAGCTCGAATACTCCTGGATCAAGGAGTTCGACCCCCGGTTCAACGTCCGTTACCGCGACGACAAGTCCTATCCGTATCTCGCGGTCACCCTCAACGAGGAGTTCCCGAGGGTGATGGTGATGCGGGGTGCCAAGCGCAAGGGCGTGCGCTACTTCGGCCCGTACTCCCACGCGTGGGCGATCAGGGAGACGGTCGACCAGCTCCTGCGCGTCTTCCCCGTCCGCACGTGCAGCGCCGGGGTGTTCAAGCGGCAGCACCAGCTCGACCGGCCCTGCCTGCTCGGCTACATCGGCAAGTGCTCGGCGCCGTGCGTCGGCCGCGTCTCGCCCGCGGAGCACCGCCTGCTGGCCGACGACTTCTGCGACTTCATGGCGGGCAACGCCGCCCGCTTCACCAAGCGCCTCGAACGCGACATGCGCGAGGCCGCCGCCTCGCAGGAGTACGAGCGCGCCGCCCGGCTCCGCGACGACCTCCGCGCCCTGGAGCGCGCCCTGGAGAAGCAGGCGGTCGTCTTCGCCGACTCCATCGACTGCGACATGATCGCCTTCGCCGAGGACGAGCTGGAGGCCGCCGTCCAGGTGTTCTACGTGCGCGGCGGCCGGATCCGCGGCCAGCGCGGCTGGGTGGTCGACAAGGTCGAGCACGTCACCACCGCCGACCTGGTGGAGGACTTCCTCATCCAGATCTACAGCGAGAGCGACTCGGTGCCCCGCGAGGTGCTCGTCCCGGCCGTCCCGCCCGACGAGGAGGCCATGACCGAGTTGCTGGCCGAGCAGCGCGGCGGGCCCGTCCACCTGCGGGTCCCGCGGCGCGGCGACAAGAAGGCCCTGCTCGACACGGTCGCCCGCAACGCCCACGAGGCGCTCAAGCAGCACAAGACCCGCCGCGCGTCCGACCTGACGACCCGCAGCCGGGCGCTCCAGGAGATCCAGGAGGCCCTGGAGCTCGACGACGCGCCGCTGCGCATCGAGTGCTACGACGTCTCCAACCTCCAGGGCACCAACGTGGTCGCCTCCATGGTCGTGTTCGAGGACGGCCTGGCCCGCAAGAGCGAGTACCGCCGCTTCACGATCAAGGCGGTCGAGGGGCAGGACGACGTCCGCTCCATCCACGAGGTGATCACCCGCAGGTTCCGCCGCTACCTGGCGGAGAGCGAGAAGATGGGCGAACTGGACGCGCTCGGCGACCCCGCAGAAGCGGTTGCCGGGGGGGCTGGGGGGTCGTCCCCCCAGAGTGATGGAGCGGATGCCGGAGGGGCCGGGG
>NZ_SMKU01000485.1 GCF_004349215.1 Actinomadura rubrisoli
GGGCGGCGGCGGTGGAGATGACCCGCTCGATGCTGCCGGACGTGGTGCTGATGGACATCCGGATGCCGGGCGTCGACGGCATCGAGGCGACCCGCCGGATCATCCGGGACGGCGCGGCGTCGCACGATCCCCGGGTGCTGATCCTGACCACGTTCGATCTGGACGAGTACGTGATCGAGGCGGTGCGGTCGGGGGCGAGCGGGTTCCTGCTGAAGGACTCGCCGCCCGAGGACCTGGTGCAGGCGATCCGGATCGTCGCGGCCGGGGACGCGATCGTCGCGCCGAGCGTGACGCGGCGGCTGCTGGACAAGTTCGCGACGCGGCTGCCGGCGGTGCGGGACTCGGCGCCGCCGCCGGGGCTGAGCACGCTCACCGAGCGGGAGCGGGAGGTGTTGTCGCATGTGGCGCGGGGGCAGTCGAACGCGGAGATCGCCGCCGAGTTGGTGGTGAGCGAGACGACGGTGAAGACGCATGTGGGGAACGTGCTGGCGAAGCTGGGGCTGCGCGACCGGGTGCAGGCGGTGGTGTACGCGTACGAGACGGGCCTGAGCCGTCCTGGGCAGACCTGAGGAGCCTCCCGGCCAGGGAAGCCGGTCCCCGTCCGCGGGGGCCGGCTTCCGGCGTTCTGGGACCCGCTCCCCCGCGTCCTTGAGCCCCGTCCTTCGGCACAGGGGCCCTACTCCGGGAGGACGACGGGGCGGCCCGGCCCTCCTGCCACGGATGGAGCGCCAAGTCCATTCCCTGGGTGCATCTCACGGGAGCCCCCGGCTCCTACTGTTTCTACGGACGGATCACCCGGGGGACGAACGGGGTCCGCGCACTGACCAGTTCCGGTTTCTCATCTCAGACAGGGGAGTTCACGTGACGAACACCGCCCCATCGACCGCTGACGCGCACATCGCGCCGGGGGCGGGCGACTTCGCCGCACGGGCCCATCAGATCGCGAAGGTGTACGGGCGCGGGGACGCCCAGGTCGTCGCGCTCGCCGGGGTGACCGTCGGGATCCCGCGCGGCCGCTTCACCGCGATCATGGGCCCGTCCGGATCGGGGAAGTCCACGCTGATGCACTGCATGGCGGGGCTCGACTCGGTGGACTCGGGCGAGACCTACATCGGCGACACCGAGTTGACGGGGCTGAAGGACAAGCAGCTCACCCGGCTGCGCCGCGACAAGATCGGGTTCATCTTCCAGGCGTTCAACCTCGTCCCGACGCTGACGGCGCTGGAGAACATCACGCTGCCGATGGACATCGCGGGCCGCAAGGCCGACCGGCAGTGGCTGGACGCGGTGATCGACACGGTGGGGCTGCGGCCGCGGCTGAAGCACCGTCCGACGGAGCTGTCGGGCGGCCAGCAGCAGCGGGTGGCGTGCGCGCGGGCCCTGGCCGCCCGCCCGGAGATCATCTTCGCGGACGAGCCGACGGGGAACCTGGACTCGCGTTCGGGCTCGGAGGTGCTGGGGTTCCTGCGCGACTCGGTCCGGCGGATGGGCCAGACGATCGTGATGGTGACCCATGACCCGTCCGCCGCCGCGTACGCCGACCAGGTGCTGTTCCTGACCGACGGGCAGATCGTCGACACGATGGCCGAGCCGACGGCGGCGCGGGTGCTGGAGCGGATGAAGGGCTTCGAGGCGGGTCCGCGTCCGGGCGCGGGCGTTCCCGGCGCGGTCGCGCAGGGGCCGGGGGTCGCGTCGCGATGATGGGCAAGGTCACGCTCCGCAATCTCGCGGCGCACAAGATCAGGCTGGTGCTGACGGCCGTCGCGGTGATCCTCGGCGTGGCGTTCGTGGCCGGGACGCTGATCTTCACCGACACGATGAACAAGCAGTTCGACGACCTGTTCAGCCGGATCGGCCAGAACGTGGCCGTGGACGTGCGGGCGAAGAAGGTCGTGGACTCCGGCGACGACGACGGGGCGGCGGCGCAGCCGGTGCCGGCGTCGGTGCTGAAGGCCGTGCGGGGCGTGGACGGGGTGAAGAACCCGGTCGGCAACGTCAACGGGTACGCCGCCGTCGTCGGCCGCGACGGCAAGATCATCGGGTCGGGCGGGCAGGGCCCGCCGCAGATCGGCACGAACTGGAACGCCACCGGGTCCTATGACCTGAAGTCGGGCCGCGCGCCGCGCGGCCCCGCCGAGACGGTCATCGACGCCGAGAGCGCGAAGGAGGGCCGGTTCGCGGTCGGCGACACGGTGAAGGTCGTCACGTCGGGTCCGCCCCGGCAGATGAGGATCGTCGGGCTGATCGACACCGGGAACCTGATGGGCGCGACCGTCACCGCGTTCGACACGCCGACGGCGCAGCGGCTGATGCTGAAGCCCGGCTACTTCTCCGACATCGAGATGGGCGCGTCCGGGGTGTCGGAGGACGTGCTGCGCGAGCGGGTGTCGAAGGTGCTGCCGGGCGGCATGGAGGCCGTC
This sequence comes from Actinomadura rubrisoli, assembly GCF_004349215.1. GTDB lineage: Bacteria > Actinomycetota > Actinomycetes > Streptosporangiales > Streptosporangiaceae > Spirillospora > Spirillospora rubrisoli. The sequence continues at coordinate 2,421 of NZ_SMKU01000485.1, forward strand.
ACGGGCACGAAGCTGCGCGAGGAGACCAAGAGCGACGTCGCGTCGTTCATGAACTTCTTCCGGATCTTCCTGCTGGTCTTCGCGCTGATCTCGATCTTCGTCGGGGCGTTCATCATCTTCAACACGTTCTCGATGCTGGTCGCGCAGCGGACCCGCGAGCTGGCGCTGCTGCGCGCGATCGGCGCGGCCCGCCCGCAGGTGACGCGGGCGGTGATCGGCGAGGCGGTCGCGGTCGGGGTCGTCGGCTCCACCCTCGGCCTGGCGACCGGCGCGGGGCTGGCGTGGCTGCTGCAGTCGCTGTCGGGGACGGGGACCACCCGCCTGACGTTCACCGCGACCCCGGTGATCGCCTCGTATCTGGTCGGGATCCTCGTCACGGTCGTGTCGGCGTACTTCCCGGCCCGCCGCGCTGCGAAGATCCCGCCGGTCGCGGCGATGCGCGACGACGTGGCGATGCCGCAGCGGTCGCTGCGGATCCGGATCGCGCTCGGGTCGCTGCTGGCCCTGGCCGGGGCGGGCCTCATCGGCGCCGGCCTCAGCGGCTCCGGCGGGAACGCGATGATCCTGGTCGGTGTCGGCGCGCTCCTGGTGTTCGTCGGCGTCGCGATGCTCGCGCCGGTGATCAGCGTCCCGGTGGTGCGGGTGCTCGGCGCGCCGTTCGCGCGGCTGATGGGCACGCCCGGGCGGCTCGCGCAGCAGAACGCGCTGCGCAACCCGCGGCGGACCGCCGCCACCGCCTCCGCCCTGATGATCGGCCTCGCGCTGATCACCACGGTGAACGTGATGGGCTCGTCGATGCGGGCCTCGATCAACGCGCAGATCGACGCCCAGTTCGGCGCCGACTACATCATCCAGCCGGACGGCGGCGGGGGCATCGGCGCGGAGGTCGTCCGGAAGGTCAAGTCGACCTCCGGTGTGCAGGCGGCGTCGGCGACGTACTCGGCGAACGCGAGGATCGCCGGTGAGCGGACCTCGTACAGCACGGGGGACATGGCGGCGCTCGTCAAGGCGGCGCGGCTGAAGATGGTCTCGGGCAGCGCCGACATCGGCGCCGCCGGGCTCATGGTCAGCGAGAAGAACGCGAAGGACCACGGCTGGAAGGTCGGCGCGGCCGTCCAGGCCCAGTTCCCCGACGGCAGGACCCAGCAGTTGACGCTCGCGGGGATCTACGCCAAGAGCGACCTGATCGGCGGGGCGCTGATCTCCGAGCAGGTGTACCGGGCGCACACGACCGCGCCGGCCGCCGACGCCGTCATCGTCGACACCGCGAGCACCGACACCGCGACCAAGACGGCGATCGAGGGGGCGCTGAAGGACTACCCGAACCTGAAGGTGTCCGACCAGACGGCGCTGAAGGAGGACGCCAGCAAGCAGGTCGACGTCCTCATCACGTTCGTGTCGATCCTGCTGGCCATGTCGGTCATCATCGCGGCTGTCGGGGTCGTCAACACCCTGGCGCTGTCGGTGATCGAGCGGACCCGGGAGATCGGGCTGCTGCGCGCCATCGGCATCAGCCGCCGCCAGCTGCGCCGCATGATCCGTGTCGAGTCCATCGTGATCGCGGTGTTCGGCGCGCTGCTCGGGATGGGCATCGGGCTGGCGTTCGGCGCGGCGCTGCAGCGGGCGCTGAAGGACGACGGCCTCGGCGTGCTGTCCATCCCGGTCGGGTCGCTGATCACCTACCTGGTGGTCGCCGGCGTGATCGGCGTGCTGGCCGCGCTGTGGCCGGCGTGGCGCGCCGGCCGGATGGACGTCCTGAAGGCCATCTCCACCGAGTAGACCCTTCCCCGCCGCGGCGCACCTCCTCCCGCGCCGCGCCCTCAACGCCCCGTACGGCCGCGCCGGCAGCCGTACGGGGCGTTCCGGCGGGAGCCTCCGTCACGGTGTGGCGATCGGTTCGGCCAGGTCGGCGGGACGGGCGCGGCGGGCGCGGTCCAGGGCGCCGCGCAGGCACAGCGCCGTCGCGGCCGTCGCCGCGCCCGCGCACGCCAGCACCGCCCCCACCGGCGCCACCTCCGCCAGGCCGCCCAGCACCACCGGGCCGACGCCCTGCGACGTCATCAGGCCCGTCGACAGCAGCCCGAACGCCTGGCCCCGCCCGTCCGCGGGCAGCGCGTCCACGAACGGGCGCTGGATCCCCAGCTCGTAGGCGAACCCGCACCCGCACAGCAGCAGCAGCGCGGCGGCGCCCGCGGCGGGCAGCGGCAGGACGAACGGCACCAGCGGCAGCCCGAACCCCGCCATCAGCGGCACCACCAGGCGCTCCCGCGCCGCCGGGCCCAGCAGCCGGGCGCCCGCGAGGTTGCCCAGCAGCATCCCGCCCGCCGAGCACGCCAGCAGCAGCGCCGCCGTCCCGCCCCCGTAGCCGCGGACGCCCGCGTACGGGACGAGGAGGCTCTCCGCGCCCGCGACGAACGCGGGCGGCAGCCACTGCGCCAGCAGCAGCGCCCGCACCGCCGGGTCGGCCAGCAGCCGCCGGTTCAGCGCCCAGGTGTCGCCCACCAGCGACCCCCGGCCGCCGCCCGCCGCGGCCGGCGGCGCCGGCAGGTCCGGCAGCCGCAGCCGCACCAGCAGCGCCGCCAGCAGATGCGCGGCCGCCGACGCCAGCAGCGCGTGCCGGGCGCCCACCGCCGCCACCGCGAGCCCGCCGAACGCCAGCCCCAGCAGCTGCGCCGCCGCCGACGCCATGCCCATCAGCGACCGGCCCATCACGTAGGCGTCGCCGTCCAGCACCTCGGCGACCAGCCGGTTCGACGCGCCCGCGAACACCGGCGTCGCGCACGCCACCGCCGCCACCAGCGCCAGCGCCGCCGCCACCGGCAGGTCCGCCACCCCCAGCACCGCCGCCGCGCACGCCTCCAGCGCGTACGCGCCCCAGATCAGCGGCCGGGGCCGCATCCGGTCCGCCAGCGCCCCCAGCAGCGCCCCGCCCGCCAGCTGCGGCAGGAACCCGATCCCGTAGGCCAGCGCCGCCAGCATCGGTGAGCCGGTCTGCCCGTACACCAGCACCGCCAGGGCGATCATCCGGAGGGTGTCCGCCCCGATCGCCAGCGTCCGCGTCCCGAACAGCACCCGGAACCGCGGCTCCCCCAGCGCCTGCCGGTACCCCGCCCGCGCCGGCTCCGGCCCTGTCTCTTATACA
>NZ_SMKU01000486.1 GCF_004349215.1 Actinomadura rubrisoli
GTGGAGGGGTGTGGGTCGGCGGGCTCTTCGGGCGGCCGCTCGTCGCGTACGTTCACGTCGCGTCGTCGCGGAGGTCGTGGGCGCGGTGCGCCAGTTGCTCGGCGAGGCGGGTGGCCACGTCCACGGGGAGGCCGGAGACTTCGGACGAGCCGGTGTGCGAGGCGGTGTTGACCTCGATCGTGGCCAGGCCGAGCATCCGTTCGAGCCAGCCCTGTTCGGTGTCGACGGTCTGGATCCGGCTGACGGGCACCAGGAGCCATTCGCGGCTGAACCAGCCCGTCCGGGTGTAGACGACGTCGGCGCTGACCTCCCAGCGGTGGACGCGGTAACGCCAGACTGGCGCGACGGTCACCATGAACAGGCCCGCGGCGCCCACGATGTAGGAGAGCCAGTCGACGCGGCCCGACAGCCAGCCGGGCATCCCGCTCCATTCGGAATCGCCGAGCCAGGCGGCCACGCCCAGCGCGAGGCCGAACGCCAGGCCCCACAGCAGCAGGGATTCGATCATCCAGTGCGCGACCGCGCGGGGCGAGACGCGGTTCGCGGGCGGCCGCAGGCGCGGCGGGTGCGGCCCCCCGCCGTCCTGGTGGTGACTGCCCCGCACCGACGTCACACCGCGAGTTTAGAACCCCCGGACGCGCCGCCAGTCCATGCGACCCGATCGAGGCAGCGCCGGAGAGCGGGAGCCGAAGCGGAGGCTCACCTTCCTGAAAGACTCCGCCACAGCAGTGCTCTGACGCCTCGCCGGTCCCGTCCGTGTGAGATCGGCTCCTGAGCGGGCACGACGCGGGTGCCAGCGTTTTGTCAGTGGCGCGTGCGATGTTGGAAACGCAAGCACCCCCCGCTGCCGGGCGGTCTCGCAGTGGCGGCGGGAAAACTGGATGCGTCCTACCCCGGACAACGCATAGTTTGGCAGGTCCTTCCCTCTTTCAGCGTGGGATGTCCGGCATACGAAAACCCAGGAGTTCACATGACCAACGCCATCCAGGCCGATGGCCTGGTGAAGCGGTTCGGTGAGACCGAGGCGCTGGCCGGCGTCTCGCTCACCGCCCAGGCGGGAACGGTTCTGGGCGTGTTGGGGCCCAACGGCGCCGGCAAGACCACCGTCACCCGTATCCTCGCCACGCTGATCGAGCCCACCGAGGGCACCGCCCAGGTCGGCGGGCACGACGTGGTGAAGGAAGCCCACAAGGTGCGGCAGCTGATCGGCCTGACCGGCCAGTACGCCGGGGTCGACGAGATGCTGACCGGCACCGAGAACCTCATCCTCATCGGGCGGCTGCTCGGCATGCCGCGCCGCGAGTCGAGGGCGCGGGCCGCCGAGCTGCTGGAACGCTTCCAGCTCACCGACGCCTCCGAGCGCGCCGCCAAGACCTACTCCGGCGGGATGCGCCGCCGTCTCGACCTGGCCGCGAGCCTGGTCGGACGGCCGCAGATCCTGTTCCTGGACGAGCCCACCACGGGTCTCGACCCGCGCAGCCGCAACGGCCTGTGGGACATCGTCCGCGGCCTGACCAAGGACGGCGTCACCGTCCTGCTCACCACGCAGTACCTGGAAGAGGCCGACCAACTGGCCGACGACATCATCGTGATCGACCGCGGCCAGGTCATCGCGCACGGCACGTCCGACATGCTGAAGGCGCAGGTCGGCGGCCAGGTGCTGGAGGTGCGCCCGATCGACGCGGCCGACGCCGACGCCGCCGCGCGCATCGTGGGCGAGCTGGCCGGCGCCGAGCCGGAGCTCCGCGACGGGATGGTCTCCGTCCCGATCACCGACCCGGGGCTGATGCCCGCCGCCGTCCGCCGCCTCGACGACGCGGGCGTCGCCGTCGGCGAGCTGTCCCTGCGCAAGTCCAGCCTGGACGAGGTGTTCTTCGCCCTCACCGGCCACCACACCGACGATATCGACGCCGAGGCCGGCGAGCTCGCCGAGTCGGCCGACAAGGAAGGGGCGTCGGCATGACCACCGCCACGTTCGCGCCGCAGGACCTGACGAAACGGGTCTCGCCGGGCACCACCGTCCGCAACACCCTCACGCTGGCCTGGCGCAATCTGGTGCAGATCAAGCACAACCCGATGGAGCTGCTGGACCTGTCCATCCAGCCCATCATGTTCGTGCTGCTGTTCGCCTACGTGTTCGGGCCCGCGATGGAGGGCAGCGTCGACAAGTACCTGCCGATCGTCATTCCCGGGATCATCGCGCAGAACGCCCTGTTCGCCGGGATGAGCACCGGTTTCGGGCTCAATACCGACATCACCAAGGGCGTCTTCGACCGGTTCCGGAGCCTGCCGATCGCGCGCAGCGCCCCGCTCGCCGGCCGGATCCTCGCCGACACCGTCAAGCAGGCGTGGTCGATGCTGATCCTGCTGGGCGTGGGGTTCGCGATCGGCTTCCGGCTCAAGACGAACGTGCTGGCGCTGGGCACCGCGTTCCTGCTGCTGCTCACGTTCGCCGTGCTGTTCTCGTGGACGTCGGTCTACATCGCGATGAAGGTCAGCGAGCCGGAGAAGGTGCAGATCTTCGGCTTCGTCGTGATCTTCCCGCTGAGCTTCCTCAGCACCGCGTTCATCAGGTCGACCGAAGGCATCCCGGGGTGGCTCGCCTGGGTGATGAACAACAGCCCAGTGACGCAGCTGGTCGAGGCCATGCGCGGCCTTCTGGTCGGCGGCCCCGTCCTGAACCACGCGCTGATCGCGCTGGCTTGGGGCGTCGGTATCTCGGCGGTGTTCGCGCCACTGTCGCTCCGCGCCTTCAAACAGCGCGCCTGACCGCGTCCCAGAGCCGCCCGCCAGGCTCCAGAGCCGCAAGCGGACGGCCCGATCACACCAGTGGTGATCGGGCCGTCCCCTTTCACCCGCCAAGACCACCGCGCGGAGCCGAGGATCCGGAAGCCTCTGAGCTCTCGTCAGGGGCCGAAGGCCCGGGGGCGGTGGACGGGGCGGGATGGCGGACGGTCGCGAAGGCCAGGACGGCCGCTGCCATGCCGATGAGCGCGGCGGCCATGTAGACGTGGTCGAGGCTCTTGGCCACGGCGGCGGGGTCGTCGCGGGTGCCGTCCTGGAAGAGGACGCCGAGGGCCGCGACGCCGAGGGTCTGGCCGAGCTGACGGAACGTGGTCATCGCCCCGGCGGCCATCCCGCGGCGTCCGGCGGGGGCGGCGGCCAGCACGGCCGTGCCCATCGCCGGGATCATGAGCCCGACGCCCGCCCCCGTCACGACCAGTCCCAGCGTGATCGAGGACGCGGTGGACCCGCCGTCCAGGTCCGCTTGGAGCGCGCAGCCGACGCCGCTGAGCAGCAGCCCGCCGCCCATGCCGATCTTGGGTGACAGGCGGTGGAACGCCCGTCCGCAGACGGTCGAGACCACGAACGTGGTGAGGGCCATCGGGATCATCGCGACGCCCGTCCGGACGGGGCCGAGGCCGAGCGACGACTGCAGCCAGATCGAGGTGTAGATCAGGCAGGCGAACGCCACCGACGACGCGAGCACGCAGGCCATGACGGCGGCGAACGCCGGTTCGCGGAAAAGCCGCAGGTCCAGCAGCGGATGCCGGTGGCGGAGCTCGGCGGCGGTGAACAGCGCGAGCGCCGCGGCGGCCACGGCGAGCCCGCCGAGCACCTGGGACGAGCCCCAGCCGTCCGCGCCCGCCCTGGTCAGCGCGTGGGTGAGGGCGCCCGCGCAGACCGCGAAGAGCACCATCCCGGACGGGTCGAGGGACGTGCGGCGCGACGGCGCGGCCCGTTCGTCCGGCCTGATGACCCGCAGCGTCAACGCGATGGTCGCGACGGTGATCGGCAGGTTCACGAAGAAGATCGCGCGCCAGCCCAGGAACTCGGTCAGCACGCCGCCGAGCATCGGCCCGGCCGCCGCGCCGAGGCCGCTGACGGCGCCCCAGACGCCCATGGCCGTCCCCATGGCGCGTCCCTTGTAGACGCCGCCGATCAGGGAGAACGCGGTGACCGCCATGGCGGCGCCGCCGATCCCCTGCACGCCGCGCGCCGCGATGAGGGTCCCGGCGTTCGGGGCGAGCGCGCAGCCCGCCGATGCCGCCGCGAAGACGGCCAGTCCCGTCACGTAGGCGCGGCGATGCCCGTACCGGTCGGCGAGCGACCCGGCGGCGAGCATCAGGACCGCCAGGACCAGCGTGTACACGTTCGCCACCCATTGCAGCCCCTCTAGCGAGGTGTGCAGCCCGGCGGCGACGCTCGGCAGGGCCACCGCCACGATGGTCGTGTCCACCAGGAACATGAACGAGCCCATACAGACCGCGACCAGCGGCCACCATCCACGCATGGGGGATTTCCTTTCGTCGAAGACCCCCACAGCGTCGCCATCCGGCAACCGCGCCCGCCAACCACAACACCATTTCCGGTGGAATCCGTCAGGCCATATGCTCAGCTGGTGGAAGACGTCACCTTGGACGCGGTTGATCGCGGGCTCGTGCACGCCCTCCAGATCGATGGGCGCGCGCCGTTCAGCCGGATCGGCGAGGCGCTCGGCGTCTCCGAGAACACCGTGGCCCGCCGCTACCGGCGGCTCCGCTCGTCCGGCGTGCTGCGCGTGGTCGGCACGGTGAACGGGCGGCGTCTCGGCTACACGTCCTGGACGATCCGGCTGCGATGCACGCCGGACGCCGCCGGATCCATCGCCGACGCCCTCGCCGCCCGGGATGACACGTCGTTCGTGTACCTGCTCTCGGGCGGCACCGAGATCTCCTGCAACACCCAGACCCGCTCGGTCGACGAGCGCGACGTCCTGCTCCTGGACAAGCTGCCCCGCACCCGCAGGGTCATCGGCGTGTCCGCGCACCTGCTGCTGCGCAGCTACGCCCTGCCGGGCACGTGGCTCGGACCGGCCACCCTGCCGCCGGACCGGGCGGCGCTCCTGCACCCGCACCCGCCTGAGGCCGGCGGCGAGGCGATCGAGGTGGGCCCCGCCGACCGAGCGCTCTTCGGCGCCCTCGCGCGCGACGGACGCGCCGCCCACACCGACCTCGCCCGGGCCACCGGATGGTCCGACTCCACGGTCAGGCGCCGGACGGAGACGCTCCGGCGCGCGGGCGTGCTCGGCTTCCAGGTCGACATCGAGCCCCGGCGGCTGGGCTTCCACGCGGAGGCGCGGCTGTGGATGTCGGTCCGGCCGTCCGCGCTCTCGGACGTGGCGGCGGCCATGGCGGCGCATCCGGAGATCTCGTTCGTCGCCCTCACCACCGGCCCCACCAACCTGGTCGCCGCCGTCAACTGCCGCGACACCGAGGACCTCGCCCGCTACCTCACCGAGCGCGTCGCGACCCTGGAGGCCATCGCCGCCCTGGAGACGGCCCCGGTGATCCGCACCGTCAAGCGGGCCGGCCCTCTCCTCCCGCACTGACACCAGGCAGCCCGGGCGTCATCGAACCACCCGACGGGCCGGAGGTGGCTGGTGGGGTGGGGTTCATTGAGCCGCGTGG
>NZ_SMKU01000487.1 GCF_004349215.1 Actinomadura rubrisoli
GCCCACCGAGCTCTACACGAGCCTTATCGTCGGCAGCGTCAGTTGTGTATAAGAGACAGCCCGGGCCCCTGCCCGGCCCCTCGCGGAACCCTCGCAGGACCCTCGCGGGACCCCTGCCGCCCCGGACGCGGCACCACGCGGCCCCCGGCAGAATTGGGGGATGGCCCGCCTGGTTCCCGTCTCCGACCCCGCCGACCCGAGACTCGCCGACTACGTCCGGCTCCGGGACGTGAACCTCCGCAAGAGCCTGGAGGCCGAGCACGGCCTGTTCGTCGCCGAGGGCGAGAAGGTGATCCGCCGCGCGGTCGGCGCCGGGCACGCCGTCCGCTCGCTCCTCATGGCGCGACGCTGGGCCGAGCCGCTCTCCGACCTCCTGGACGGCCTGGACGCGCCCGTCTACATCGCCGACGACGCGACCATGGAGGACCTCGTGGGCTTCCAGGTCCACCGCGGCGCCCTGGCGTCCCTGGAACGCCTGCCGCTCCCGACCGTCGACGCCCTCGTCTCCGGCGCCGCCGGACGCGCGGCCGCGGCCGCCGCCGGGCCGCCGCGGCGCGTGCTCGTCCTGGAGGATCTCGTCGACCACGGGAACGTCGGCGCCATCTTCCGGTGCGCCGCCGCGCTCGGCGTCGACGCGGTCGTCCTGTCGCCGCGCTGCGCGGACCCGCTCTACCGGCGCGCGGTGAAGGTCTCCATGGGCGCCGTGTTCGCCATCCCGTACGCCCGCATGACCGACTGGCACGGCGACCTCGGCAGGCTGCGCGCCGCGGGCTTCACCCTGCTCGCCCTCACCCCCGACCAGTCGGCCGTCCCGCTGGAGAAGGCGTCGCTGGACGGCCGCGTGGCCCTGCTGCTCGGCTCGGAGGGCGGCGGCCTGTCGTCCCGCTGGCTCCACGAGGCCGACGAGGCCGTCCGCATCGGCATGAGCCCGGACGCCATGGCCGCGGGCGTCGACTCGCTCAACGTCGTCGCGGCCGCCGCCATCGTCTGTCACACCCTCGCTCAGGGCTGACGGCTCACTTGGCGAACATGCCCCGCTTGCTGCGGCGGTGCGTGCCCCTCGCGCGCCGCGCCGCCGCGTCGGCGGCCGCCGAGTTCCGGCGGCCCAGCCGCAGCTGGGTCAGCAGCAGCGAGAACGCCACCAGCAGCGCCGCCAGCCAGGCGATCTGCGTGCTGGCCATCCGCTCGAACGTGAGGTCCTGCGCGACGGGCGCCTGGTTGCCCCGCAACCGGCTCTCCGGCGCGGCGGCGTTCGGGCTCGGCGCGACCGACGGGCTCGGCGCCGCGATCGGCGGCAGCGCCACCTGCGGGTTCTGGTTGTTGAACGAGGAGTTCGGCGACGGAAGGACGCCGCCGCTGGAACCGGTCCCTCCGCTGCCCGTGCTGCTCCCGCCACCGCTCGTCCCGGTGTTGCCGCTGCCGCCCGTACCGTTGTTGCCCGAGTTCCCGCCGGACCCTCCGCCCCCCGCCGTCTTGGACGGCGACGGAGACGGCGTCTTCGAGGGCTTGGGCTTCTTGGGCGGCGGCGGCTTGACGATGGGCCTGAAGGTCGCGGAGGCACCGTCAGAGTCGCTCTGCGCCTTCTTCTCCAGCGTGCCCTTGACCGTGACCTTGAGCGTCACCGTGATCGGCTTCTTGAGGGACTTCGGGACGGTGACATAGGACGTGAGAACCTTGCCCTTGTCGGTCACCTTGCCGAGAGTGCACGCGTCCGCCCGCGCCGGAGGCGGACAGCCTTCCGTGACGGTCGGCTTCACCGCCTTGTTGGACGCGGTCACTTTGACGGCGGTGACATGGACGTCCGTCGCGACACCGGCGTTGGTGGTGACCGTCGTCGTGAAGGGAATCGACCGGCCCGCTGTGGTGGGACCGCCCGCGGTGACCACCACCGACAGGGCAGGGGTCACCACCGGGTCAGTGGGGTTGGACGTATTGGTGGGCGGGCTGGGGGTCGGCGTCGTGCCCGCTGTCGAGGAGCTGGAGGCCGCGGCGAGCACCGCCGCCGTGCCCAGTCCTACGCAGATCGGTTTCACCGCCGATCGTGAGACCACCGCCGCCGCACCTCCGTCGCATCGCCATTGAGCGCCTGAGCCTCGGATGGCCGTACCCCTGGGGCCGTCACCGGAATCATGCGAACACGGATTTACGGCTCAAATCAACCCCGGTGGCCCGGCCTTGTCGATCAGATGAACTCCTCGCGGAGGTCCTCGATCTCCGATCCGGGTGCCCAAGCTTGCCAGATCCCCTGGTCGATGCGGTCGAGCCCGAGCCTTTCGGCAACGGGGGCGCGTCCCCCGGCGTACTCGACCCTCAACCAGGTTTCGTGCTCACCCACTATCACGAACCGTTCGCCGCGCCAAACGCAGGTCGTGCGAATGTACCGCAGATCCTCGATCTCCGACGCCGGGACGACGCGCCGGAAGCGTCCCGCGCGCAGCTCCTCGAACCCGTCGGTCGGCTCGGGCGCGTACAGCCGGATCTCGCCGTCGGCACCCGGCGCGGCCTCGAAGTCGCGGCCGAGCCAGCGCGCGACGTAGCCGTCCCGGATCACTGGGCCGCCTCCGTCCGCCCGTCCCAGCCGTCGGGGCCGGTCGCCGCGTCCGGCCGCAGCCAGGCGAGCCTGTCCGGGTCGTACATGGCGATGAAGCGCTCAGACCGATCGTTGCCGAGGTAGTACATCTCCGCGCCGTAGGGGAGCCGAACGCTGTCGACCTTGTATTCGCGGATCGAGCCCGCGCTGCCCGGCGCGAACCCGGTGCCGAGGAACGGCGGGCGCTCGATCACCCATCCGGCCTCGCCCCAGGTGGCCATCTCGTCCTCGTCCCGTCCGCCGAACGGGACCCGGTACAGGTCGGGGCAGTACGCCGGCCACCGGATGACGTAGACGCCCTCGTCGGCGGGCGAGAACGAGGAGTCCTCGTACAGCAGCCCCAGCGCCTCGTACAGCTGGATGGGCGTCTGCAGCTCGGTGACGTCGCCCGTGGGGTGCACGAAGCCGCCCACCCGGTCGTACCCCTGTTCCAGGTACCAGCCGACGTGCCCATGCGGGACGACCTTCTGCATGATGGTCGGCTGCAGGACGCGATCGGCGTCGAGGTCGGCGGCGGTCTGCGGTACGGGACGCGCGTTCGCGTACGGCTGCGCATCGGAATACGCGTCCGCGTCCGCGTACGGTTGGGCGTTCGCGTGCAGCTGCGCGTTCGCGTGCGGCTGCGGCGCCGGGCTCTCCGTGTACGTCTCCGCCTGTTGAGGCGCGGCGAACGACTCGGGCGCCCCCACGTCCTGCACCGTGGCCTGCGGGGACGGCTCGCCGAGGGACGGCTCGCGCGGCGGCGGCGCCTCGGGCCTGCGCTGGACGAGCCCGACCCGGACCGCCCACTCGCTGAGCGACCGCACCTGCTCGCCGCGCAGGGACGCACCGATGCGGGTGCCGGGATTGAGCAGCATCGCCCATTCCTCGCGGGGCCACGAGCCGATCAGCTCCCGGAAGTCGGCGTACACGAACCGCGACTCCGGCAGCACCTCCCGCAGTCGCACCAGGGACGTGAAGACCTGCACCGCCGCCTCGCCGCGCAGCGACGCCTCCCAGCGGAACTCGCGCTGCACGGGGGTCACTTCGAGCGGCGCGTCCTGCGGGATCGGCACCAGCACGTTCGCGGCCAGCAGCACCCGCAGGAACGCGTCGGAGTCGCCGCTCAGCGCCGCCTCGTACAGCTCCTGATCGATCCGGTTGCCCGGCTCGAACTCGGGCTCCACGGGACGCGCCGGCTGGACGTTCTCCACCGGCTCGGGCACGTCCCGCGCACCAGGCGCGTTGGACGCGGTGGACGGGTCAAGGGCGGCCGGACCATCGCGCGTCTCCCGCCCCGGACCGTCCCGCCCCGGAACGCCTTGCGTCGGAACGCCCGGTGTCGGGACGTCCTGCGCTGGAACGCCTTGCGTCGGAACGCCCGGTGTCGGGACGTCCTGCGCTGGAACGCCTTGCGTCGGAACGCCCGGTGTCGGGACGTCCTGCGCTGGAACGCCTTGGGTCGGGACGTCCTGCGCTCGGGCGTCGTGCGCCGGAACGCCTTGGGGCGGAGCGTCTCGCGGTGGGACGTCTTGCGCCGGACTGTCCTGCGCCGGAACGCCTTGCGTCGGGACGCCTTGCGCTTGGATGTCCTGCGCCGGGATGCCTTGGGACGGATCGTCCTTTGGTCGGGCGTCTTGTGCCGGGATGTTCTGCGCGGGGACATCCCGCGCCGGGACGTCCTGCTTTGGAACGCCTTGGGCCTGGACGTCGTGTGATGGGACGTCCTGCGATGGGGTGTCTGGTGTTGCGGGGATGGCTCGGGCTACGGGCACGTCCGGCGTTGCGGGGGGTGTGGGCGTCGCGGCCGCTGGAGAGACGTCGGCCTCGGACGGGATCTCGGGCGCGGGGGAGGCGGCGTGCGCCGGTGGTCTGGGCGCATCGGCAGGGGTGGGCTCCGCGGGCACGTTCCGGGGCGGGCCGCTGAGGGCCCGCACCTGCTCGCCCGGCATCGTCGCGTCGATCGGCGTGCCGGGGTTGAGCACCAGGGTCCAGGTGACGTCCGGCCAGGCGGACACCATCTCCAGCAGGCTCGGCATCACGAACCGCGAAGACCCGATCGCCTCGTTCATCCACTTCAGCGACGTGAACAGCTGGATGGAGACCTGGCCGTGGACGTTCACCGGCCGCCAGGGGAAGTCCGCGTCGTCTGGCGCGATGCCCCACGGTGTCTCCGGGTCGGCCGGGACGAGAACCTGCGCGCCCAGCAGCACCTTGAAGAAGGTGTCGGTGTCGCGCCGCCGCGCCGCGTCGAGGAGCCGCTGCTCCACGTCGTTCTGCGGCTCGAACCCGTCGGTCATGCGCTGCGCGGCGCGCTGGTCGGCCCATCGGGCGAGACCCGGCAGTTGCTGCGCCAGGATCGTCCCGCCCGCGGGAGAGCCGGAGTTGATCGCCAGCAACCACTCGTGGTCGGGCCAGTAGCGCAGCACCACGGTGAACGGCAGCTTGATGTACTCGGTGCCGCCCCCGGCCGCCCGCGCCGCCTCGATCAGGCGCTCGGGCGAGGTGAACACCGGGACCACCGTCCCGCCGTCGGCCTCCCTGGTCTGCCAGGGGAAGCCGGGACGGCCCGGACGCAGCGTGTAGTCCATCTCCTCGGGGATGGGCAGGAGCACCTCGGCGCCCGCCATCGTCTGGAGGAACAGGTCGTGGTCGTTGTTCGCCGCGGCCCGCAGCAGCTCCCGCTCGACCTCGTTGGCGGGCTGGAACTCCTGCCGGAGCTCTTCCCGGGGCAGTTCGCGATGCTGCTCCTGCAGCTCTTCCCACGGCGCGCCGTCGTCCTCGCCGGGCAGCGGCTGCGCGGCGGCGGGCGCGGTCGGCGCGGCGGGCGCGGTCGCTTCGGGAGGCGCCG
>NZ_SMKU01000488.1 GCF_004349215.1 Actinomadura rubrisoli
CCGCCGCCCCGACGCCGCGATCGCATTCGCCGCGAGCTCCCCCATGACGAGCACCGCGTCCGACTCCAGGAATGGCAGCCCCCATTCCCGCAGCGCCCGGGAAACCTGCTCCCGCGCCAGCCCCGCGACCACCGGCGAAGCCAGCAATTGCCGGGTAATACCCGATTTCTGCCCCATGGCGGCCACGTCCACCACATCCCTCTCCGAACTCCTGTGAACTACGCCACAGATTCCTCGGACACGCGCGTCTTGTCGTGCGTACGCTTATTGCTCGGGAAACTCCGGGACAGAGGAGAGCGAGATGGCCACGAAACGATCACCGGACGAGCTTCCGCAGCCCAAGAACAACCTGTGGGACTTCATCGCCTACTACCTGCGCTTCCAACGCAACCAGCGGGGCCTGTCCGGCGAGGCACTGGGACGGATCATTCAGGCGGGCAAGTCACAGGTGTCCCGAATCGAGACCGGAGAAGAACGCCTCGACGGCACACAGGCCGCACTCCTCGACAAAGCCTGGAATACCGGAGGACTTTTCTCCATACTTGTCTGGTACGCCTCCATTGGCCACGACCCGCAGTGGTTCGCGCAATACCTGAAGCTGGAGGAGCGCGCCAGCATGATCAGGCTGTACGCATCACAGTTGATCCACGGCTTACTCCAAACGGAGGACTACGCTGGCGCCCTGATCGCCGGAGGCCACTCCCCCACCCCTGACGAAGATCTGCACGAGCGGCTCGCCAGGCAAGCCGTGTTCAGCCGTCCGAAACCGCCCTACGTCGCCGCACTGCTCTCACAGGCGAGCCTTGAGTGGCCCGTCGGTACGCCGGAGATCATGCGGGGACAGCTCCAGCATCTCGTTGACCTGTCGGAGCAACCGGACGTGACGATCCGGCTCGTACCTCGAACCTGGAACGTCGGCGCTCACGTAGGGCTCCAGGGAAGCTTCCAGCTCATGTCTGGAACCGACTTCGGAGAGGTGGCCTTTTCGGAATCTCCAGGAGGCGGACGGCTGGTCTCATGTCCGCCAGACGTGGTGAACTATGCCGTGTGGTACGACCGCATCAGCGCGAAGGCTCTCCCAGAGGAGCCTTCACGTGATCTCGTCCGATCACTGATGGAGGAACTTCGGTGAGCAACCCAACGTGGCGAAAGTCCAGCCATAGCGGCACTGAGCAACAAACCGTGTGTGTCGAGGTCGCAGGTCTACGTCCAGGCGTTGGCATCCGGGACAGCAAGAACCCCCACCTCGGCCACCTCACGCTCCCCACCCAGGTCTTCGCCGACCTCCTCGCCCGCGCCAAGCGAGACGAACTCAACCTCTAACCGCCCCACGCACGCACGAGCCCCGGCCATGCGCCGGGGCTCGTGCATGTCCGCACATGGACGCGTGGAACAACGCCGCCACGGGCAAATCCGTATAAGAAACGTCCACAGGCAGAACCAGGACACAAACAAACTCATCACACGCACCGGAGACCCACAATGACCACTTGGCGCAAATCAAGTCACAGCGGCACCCAGCAAGGAGACTGCGTCGAGGTCGCCAACCTCTCCTCCTGGCGAAAGTCGAGCCACAGCGGCACCAATGAGCAAAGCGTGTGCGTTGAGGTCGCCGACCTATCCCTTGGCGTGGGCATTCGTGACAGCAAGGACCCTGGCCACGGGCCCCTCACTCTCACAAGCGAAGCCTTCGCCGACCTCCTCGCACAAGTGAAGCGGGACGAGCTACGCCCCCACTAGGGCACGTCAGGCGACCGTGCGGGTGTTTTGTCCAGTCGCCTGGTGCAGCGCCGCCGCCAGCCGGTCGCGTGCCTCAGTCTGGGCGGCGATGCGTTCGTCGAGGACGGCGAGACGATCCAACGCGATCTGAATGCCCTTGTCCGACGGCGACGCGGCTACCACGTCGCCGTCCAGGCAGGGCAGGAACGCGCGGATGTCTTCGAGGGTGAGGCCGGCGGCCAACAGGTAGCGGATATTACGGACCCGCACGACGGCGCCCTTGTCATAGATCCGGTAGCCGTTGTGCGCCCGCCGGGAGGTGATCAGCCCTGTTTGTTCATAATGCCGCAGCGCACGCGCTGTCGTCCCCGTGACCTGCGCCAACTCGCCGATCCGCAACGGCTCCACCTCCCTCGCCAGTCCTATCACGCGACGACCGCCCCGCCATCGACCGGGAGCACCACTCCTGTGATGAACGATGCCTGCGGCGAGGCCAGCTGTGTGATCGCCCATGCCACTTCCTCGGGGCGGCCGATCCGCCCCAGCGGCGTGCGGGCCATCTGCCACTCTCGGACCGCCGCCATCCGCTCAGGTGACAACCCCTGGTGTTTCCCGATCGGAGTGTCGATCGCTCCAGGGGCCACCGCGACCACCCGAACCCCGCGAGGGGCCAGCTCCACCGCCCAACTGCGCGTGAGGAGTTCCAGGGCGGCTTTCGTCGCGGCATAGACCGCGTTGCCCGGCCAGGCCCGTTGCCCGACCGACGTAGTGACGTTCACGATCACCCCGCCGCTGGTCTCCAACGCGGGCAACGCGGCCCCCGCCAGCATGACCGGCGCAACCAGGTTGGTCGCCAGCTGCGGTTCGATCAGATCCCGGTCGAACGTCCCCAACGCCCCGCTGCCGACGATCCCCGCATTGTTGACCAGCACGTCCAGCCGGCCATGCGACTCCATGACGGCACGCATGATCTCCTCAACAGCGCCCTCGGCAGCGACGTCGGCGGTCAGCGGATGGATACCGTCAAAACCGGCAGCGGCTTCCGCCAGCGGCTCCGCCCGGCGGCCTACGGCCACCACCTGCGCGCCCATTCCAGCGAACATCCGCGCTGTCGCACGGCCTATCCCCGTGCCCGCTCCGGTAACAACAACCACTCTGTCCCGCATCGAGCTGTCCATGCAGGCAATCCTCAAACCTTGCCGCCAACGACAAGGTCAAACCAGCCGACGCCCGCCAACCACCACGCAAATTTTGAAACACGCTCTAGACCCGTCCGGGGTTCCTGGACCCGGGCCGGGTCGTCAGAGAGACGTCAGCACAGAACGGTCACCGCGGGTCCACCCTCGACGCCGTCGAACGTGCCGGCGGTGGACTCACGGTAGCTGTAGTAGTAGACCGAGACGCCGATGTTCTCGCCGCAGGGAGAGTCGGTAGCGATCTCGTAGGTCAGCTTCAGGGTACGCGTCCCACCGGGAGGGATAGGGACCGTGTAGTGGTTACAAGAAGTGATCTCGCCTGTGCAGCTGGTTTGGCTGTACTTAGTGCCGTCGGTCATGGTGTCGTAGGATTGGTTCACGGTCAGGTATGTGAACGTGACGTCGACGGTCTCCGGATTCGTGAAGGTCACGCTCAAGGTGACCGTCTCGCCGGGATGCGTCACCGCCTTGTCAAAGCTGGACGTGATCACGGACGCGGCCATGGCCGGCGTGGCGGGCAATACACCTATTACTGGCGCGACGGAAATGAGCAGCACGAACAGAATGCGCCTGACCAGCATGATCTTCTCCCTTTGCGGGGTCTCCTGCGTTCATTCGCAGGCTGATCAAGACGGTAGGCGTGAGCGGTTTGTTCCACAATCGGTTGTCCCGAGGTGGCCAACCCGTGCCGCTGACCACTGAGATTGTCGTCTTAACACGGCGGCGCGGTAATTGGAACGAGCCGATTACCCTCCTGCGATTTACCACTTGTCCAACCACAGCTCGATCACTCCTGGAGAGCAGAAGTGAGTACAGGTAGACGTACAGGGCTGGTTTGGACGACTCGTGGTGACTACCAGGGGGCGGGCCCGCGGTCGTCGAAGAAGGCGCCGTTGGGTCCGTTGTCGTCGATGGTCGCCAGGTTCACCGCGACCGCCGCACCATCGGCGGCGGTACGGGTGAGGTTGAAGCCCAGTGACCGGGTGAAGTCGGTGTCGCACGGACCCGGGGTTACGGCGTTGATCCGGAACCCTTGGCCGCCGAGCGCTTTGGCGTACTGCACGGTCACCATATTGAGTGCTGCTTTTGAGGAGGCGTAGGCGACCGAGGCGGGCATGTTGGCGAAGTAATGCGCAGGGTCGGTCTGGTCGGTGAGCGAGCCGACGGAGCTGGAGACGTTGACGATGCGGGGGGCCGATGAGTGGCGCAGCAACGGCAGCATCGCCTCGGTCACGGTGATCACACCAAAGACGTTGGTCTCGAAGACCGTCCGAACCAGGTCGGTGTCGGCCGTGCCGGGCCGCTGGCGGTCCGGGTCGCCGGAGATGCCGGCGTTGTTGACCAGCACGTCGAGACGGCCGTGGTCCTCCTTGATCCGCAGGGCGGCATCGCGTACGGAGGCGGGGTCGGTCACGTCCATGACCACCGTCTGAAGGCCGAGTTCGGCGGCGGCCTTGTCGCCGCGGTCCTTGCTGCGCGCCGCCAGCACCACCGTCAGTCCGCGTTCGGCCAGCTGCGCCGCTATCTCACGGCCGATGCCCTTGTTGGCTCCGGTTACCAATGCGATCGTCATGCCCCGAGCCCACCACCGGTGAGCCGTCACGGCCAAGACCACCTCGGTTGCGCGTCATACCCTGCCGGTATGGATCGAATGGAGACGCGAGAGCTGGCGTACTTCCTCGCCGTCGCCGAGGAGTTGCACTTCGGCCGTGCGGCCCGGCAGCTCGGCATCGCCCAGCCGCCGCTGTCTCGGGCCATCAAGCAGCTCGAACGCCGGCTGGGCGTGACCTTGCTGGAGCGCGGCAGCCGCGGCGTCACGCTGACCCCGGCCGGTGAGGTGCTGGCCAAGGAGGCCGTCACAGCGCTGCACGCGGTCGCCGCCGCGGCGAAACGTGCGCAGCGGGCCGGGCATCCCGCCCCGCACTTGACCGTCGTCATGAAGCCGGGCGGCGACGGCGGCCTGCTGCCCGCCATCCTCGATGCCTACGCCAAGCACCCCGATGCCCTCGACGTAGAGGTTCTCCTGCGCGGAGTGGCCGACCGCGCCCCTCTCATGCGCGATGGAACCGCGGACGTGGCATTCCTCCACGACCGTTACGAAGATCTGAGCGGCTTCGATACCGAACCACTGCTCACCGAGCGGCAAGTCGTCGTCCTACCAGCGGCGCACCGCCTTGCCGACCGCGAATACATCGTGATGGCCGACCTGGAAGGCGAGACCCTGCCGCGCTGGCACGGCGTCCCCGCCTCCGGCCCCGCAGATGCCCCGGAGGTCAGCAACGCCTCAGAGATGATGCAGCTGATCGCGCTTGGACGCATGGTCGCTGTAGTCCCCCAGTCGGCCCGAGACCAGCTCCGGCAAGACCTGGTCTGCATACCTGTCCTGGACGCCCAACCGGTGACCGTCCTCCTCGCCTGGCCCCAAGCAAGCCGCTCCCCGGCACTAGCCGCATTCGTCTACACCGCCACCCAGGTCGCCAAAGACCACGCCCCCCACCAC
>NZ_SMKU01000489.1 GCF_004349215.1 Actinomadura rubrisoli
GCCCCGTCCCCTCCAGTCTGATCTTGATCGGGCGCGCGCCGCCTGACCGGCGCCGCGCGCCCCCGTCCCCTTGGAGCACGCGCATGAGATCCCCCCTGCCCGCGAGCGGGCGCCGCTCGTTCCTCGCCGGCTCGCTGCTGACCGCGACCGGCGCGGGCGCCGCCGCGTTCGCGCTCGGCACCGGCCACGCCGCCGCCGAGGAGAAGGTCGGCGGCCGGGTCCCCGCCGACCCGTTCCAGCTGGGCGTCGCGTCCGGCGACCCGCTGCCGGACGGCTTCGTGCTGTGGACGCGGCTCGCGCCCCGGCCGCTGGAGGCCGACGGCCACGGCGGCATGCCCCGCGGCCCGTTCACCGTCGAGTACGAGGTCGCCGAGGACGCCGCCTTCACCCGGATCGCCGCGCGCGGCCAGGCCGTGGCGTCGCCCGAGCTGGCCCACTCGGTGCACGCCGAGGTCCACGGCCTCCGCCCGGACCGCGAATACCACTACCGCTTCCGCGCCGGGACGGAGATCAGCCCGGCCGGACGGACCCGCACGGCGCCGGACCCCGACGCGCGTCCCGCCGAACTGCGCCTCGCCGTCGCGGCCTGCACCGCCTGGTACCACGGGCACTTCACCGCGCTGGAGCACATGGCCAAGGAGGACCTGGACCTCGTCCTGTTCCTCGGCGACTACATCTACGAGTACGGCATCACGACCGGGAACATGCTGCGGCAGGGCGTGCCGCTGCCGGGCCCCGAGCATGCCGTCGAGATCAACACCCTGGAGCAGCACCGGCTCCGGTACTCGCTGTTCAAGACCGACCCGGACCTTCAGGCCGCGCACGCCGCCGCCCCCTGGGTGTTCACCACCGACGACCACGAGGTGCAGAACAACTACGCCGACGACTGGTCGGAGACCGGCGTCCGCCCCGAGGACTTCCTGCGCCGCCGCGCCGTCGCCTACCGCGCGTTCTACGAGAACCTGCCGCTGCGCGCCGCGTCCCTCCCCGACGGCCCCCGCATCGGCCTCTACCAGCGGCGCCACTGGGGACGGCTCGCGCAGATCGACGTCCTCGACAACCGCCAGTACCGCGACCGGTACCCGGCCGGGCAGGTCGTCGGCGACCCGCCCGAGCGGCGCGACCCCCGCCGCTCGATCCTCGGGGAGCCGCAGGAGAAGTGGCTGTACGACGGGCTGGCCCAGTCGTCCGCCACGTGGAACCTCCACGCCAGCGGCGTCGTGATGGCGCAGATCGACCGGACGGTCGGCGCCGGTGAGACCTACAGCAACGACATGTGGGACGGCTTCCCCGCCAACCGCGACCGGCTGTTCGCCGCCTGGAAGCGGCACGGGATCGCCAACCCGGTCGTGCTGTCGGGCGACATCCACCGGCACGTCGCGGCCGAGCTGAAGGCGGACTGGGCGAACCCGGCGTCCGCGACCGTCGGCACGGAGCTCGTGTGCACCTCGGCCGGGTCGGACGGCGACGGCGGCGAGACCGACGCGTCCGCCAAGGTCTGGCTCGGCAACCCGCACGTGAAGCTCTACAACGCGCGGCGCGGCTACCTCAGCTGCCGGGTGACCCCGACCGCGCTGACGTCGGAGTTCAAGACCGTCCCCTACGTCACCAAGCCCGGCGCCCCGATCGCGACCGCGGCCCGCTTCGTCACCGAGGCCGGGCGTCCCGGCCTGAACCGGGAGGTCTGACACCATGGAACCCGTCGCCCGCCGCACCGCGCTCCGCCTCGCCGCCGCGTCCGTCCCCGCAGCCGCAGCCGGCGGCGCCGTGCTCGCGGCGGCCCCCGCGAGCGCGGCCGCCCGCCGTGCGCCCCGCCCCGTCCAGCGGATCAAGACGGCCGCCGAGCTGGGCCGCGTCCGGCTGACCTGGGAGGGCGAGGCGTACGAGCCGTTCGTCGACCACTACGCCATCTACGGGGCCCAGAAGCCGGGCTTCGCGATCGGCCCGGACACCCTGCTCACCAAGACGGTGTACGCCTCGTTCCTCCACGACCGGATGGGCGGGCGCCGCCAGAACTGGTACTACCGCATCGTCGTCGTGGACGCGGCCGGGAACCGCAGCGACCCGTCCGCTGAGGTGGCGGGCCACAGCGCCGAGTCGGTCGCGCTGTCCGGCAGGCCGCTGGCCAGAGTCGGCAAGTTCGACCACAAGAGCCTTGAGCTGGCGCTGGCACCCGCCGGATACGCCCAGTACAAGACGCGGTTCCCGAACGGCGTGGACTACACCTACGGCGAGGGCAAGCCGGACGTCGACTGGTCCTACATCCAACCGGGCCCGGCGGACGCGTGGGCGGGCGGCAAGGCGAGCCGCACCACGTTCCGGTTCAACCTCGACGCCGTCCCCGCCGGGCAGACATGGCTTGCCATCTGGCTGATCGACACGCACGCCTCCAACCCCGGCACGCTCCTCATCGGGATCAACGGCACCGCGATCCCCGAGGTCAAGCTGGAGAACGGCGCGACACGCGGTTCACTCGAAGGCGACGCGACCGTCCCCGGGACGGCGCTCAAGCCGTCCTACGTCGAGCTGGTCCTGCCCCGCGCGGCGCTCAGGACCGGCAAGAACGCGGTGACCATCGACAAGAAGACCGGCTCCTGGCACGTCTACGACGCGCTCGGCGTCTTCGCCGCGCTCAGTCGTCGTAGGTGAGGCCGAAGTCGAGGGGGAAGAGGGGCCGCTTCCCGTCGCCGCGGTTGATCGGCTCCTGGCCGCCGTCGCGGGGCCAGGTCACCGGGAGGCGGCCCACCGGGTCGGCGTCGCCGAACAGGACGTCGGCGACGCCGCTCCCCTCGCTGCCGGGAAGCCACGCCGCGACCAGTCCGTCCCATTTCGCGATCTCGGACGCGACGTTCAGCGGCCGTCCCGAGACCAGCACCACGACCACCGGGATCTTCGCAGCGCGCAGCCGGGAGATCGCCTTCAGGTCGGCCTTCGCGAGCCTCAGGTCATCGGTCCGGTCGCCGTGGTACTCGGCGTACGGCTTCTCCCCCACCACCGCGACGGCCACGTCATAGGAGCGGTCGACGCCGGAGCCGTCCTTGCTGTAGGTCACGTTCGCCGGCCGGCTCGCCGCCCGCCGCATGCCCTGCACGATCGTCGTCCCCGGCGTCGTCGCGCCCGGCGCGCCCTGCCAGCTGACCGTCCAGCCGCCGGACTGCATCCCGATGTCGTCGGCGGCGCGGCCCGCCACGAAGATCTTGTCGTCGTCGTCCAGCGGGAGCACCTCGTCATTGTTCCGCAGCACCACCTGCGACTTAGCGGCCGCGCGCCTGGCCAGGCCCCGATGCGCCGCGCTGCCCACCGTCCCCAGGTAGCTCCGGTCGGCCAGCGGGCGCTCGAACAGGCCGAGCTCGAACTTCTTGGTCAGGATCCGCCGGTTCGCGTCGTCGATGCGCGCCATCCGGACATCGCCGTCCTCGACGGCGTCCCGCAGCAGCTCGATGAAGCGGCGCCACCTGTCCGGCACCATCACCATGTCGATCCCGGCGTTGACGGCCGCGACGACCTCGGCGCGGGTGAACCCCGGCCTGCCGTCGATCTGGTCGATCCCGTTGTAGTCCGACACCACGAACCCGGGAAAGCGCATCTCCCCTTTGAGCACGTCCGTGATCAGATGCCGGTTCCGGTGCATCTTCACGCCGTTCCAGGAGCTGTAGGACACCATCACCGAGCCGACGCCGCGCCGCACGGCCTCCCGGAACGGCGGCAGATGGACGGCGCGCAGCTCCGCCTCCGGCATCCGCGCGTCGCCCTGGTCGTCGCCGCCCGCGGTGCCGCCGTCCCCCACGAAGTGCTTCGCCGTGGCCAGGACGGACGCCGGCCCGCGCAACCCGGGCCCCTGGAGCCCGTCGATGACCGTCGCCATGGACGACGGCAGCGACGGGACCTCGCCGAACGACTCGTACGTCCGTCCCCAGCGGTCGTCGCGGGCGACGCACAGGCAGGGCGCGAAGTCCCAGTCCACGCCCGTCCCGGTCATCTCCTCGGCGGTCGCCGTCCCGATCCGGCGGACGAGCCCGGGATCGCGCGCCGCGCCGAGCCCGATGTTGTGCGGGAAGATCGTCGCCCCGACCACGTTGTTGTGCCCGTGCACCGCGTCCACCCCGTACATCATCGGGACGCGCAGCCGCGTGGCGAGCGCGGCCCTCTGGAACCGGTCGTACATGTCCGCCCAGCTCCTGGGCGTGTTCGGACGGGGCGCCGACCCACCGCTCGACAGCACCGAGCCGATCCGGTAACGCGTGATCTCATCGGGCCCGATGAACCTCCGCTCCGGCTGGACCATCTGGCCGAGCTTGTCGGCCAGGCTCATCCGGCCGAGCAGATCGTCCACCCGGTCGCCGACGGGACGCGCGGGATCGAGGTAGCGGACGGAACCCGCGGCCGCCGGGACGGGCCCGCCCGCGGTGGTCAGCGCGAGCGCGCCCAGCACGCCGAGGGCCAGGAACCGGTGACGAAGGCAGGTCATGCGCCAAGCCTTTCCACCATTGGTCCATCGCAACGTAAGCCGACTCCAGCGACTGCGCAATATCTGACGGTCACCGCCGTACCAACCAGTACACAAAGGGCGACCGCTCGGGATCGAACCGAAACCTCCAGGATCACAACCTGGCGTGCAGACCACTACACCACGGACGCCGTGTCTCCGGCAGGACTCGAACCTGCGCCCTCCGGGTCCGCGACCCGGCGCGCTCTCCACTGCGCCACGGAGACGTGCTTTACATCGCGGAGGGTGCGAGATTCGAACTCGCGCAGGGCTACCCCTGACCACGGCTTAGCAAGCCGATGCCTTTCCACTCGGCCAACCCTCCGGGAAAAGCGAAAGACCGCCCGATCCGGGGGCGGTCGACGTCAGAACGTGCAGGTCACGTTCCTCGGCGGCCCCCGAGACCGGTGCGGAAACTGCCGTGCATTCGCATCGCTTCCACTCCTTCCAGTCCCGTTCTTCGACGCTTACTCTGCCGGACCCGTTCCCCTCCCGGCAACTCCTTTATTCGAACCGTCATTCCTCAATATCAGTGCTCCGGGAGAGCCGCTCCCAGGCCGCGAACTCCTCCTGCGCGCGGGCAAGGTTCGCGGCGACGCCGTCCGCCGCGTCGGTGCCCAGCGGCAGCCGCAGCGGCGTCTCGTCCGCGTCGAGCGCGGCCAGGATCGCCGCGGCCGCCTTGGCCGGATCGCCGGGCTGCCTGCCGTCGGAGCCCGGCAGTCCCACGCGCACCGGCCCCACGACGTCCTTGTACTCCGGCATCGCGGCCGACATCTGGAGCGCCCCGCCGAACGACGTCCGGAACGCCCCGGGCTCGACCACCAGCACCTTGATCCCGAACGGCGCGACCTCCAGCGCCAGCGCCTCCGACAACCCCTCAAGCGCGAACTTGGTCGCCGAGTACCCGCCCACCCCCGCAAACGTGAAC
>NZ_SMKU01000048.1 GCF_004349215.1 Actinomadura rubrisoli
GACTAAGGCGTGATGGCCGGGACCGGCCATCACGCCTTAGTCAAGGAGGCGTTCCACATGTCGGGCGAACACCACACCATCGAACTCCCTAGCGAAGCGGGACGGCACGTCGACGCGCCGTCCCCCAACGGCGCCGCGCCGGACCACGCCGGCACCGCCACGGCGGTCGCCCCGCCCGCCGCGTCCGCGCCGGCCGTCCACCCCCCGATGCTGCTCGGCGAGCTGAGCCTGCCCGCGACGCACGAGTCCGTCCCGAGGGCCCGGGCGTTCAGCCGGGCCGTCACCGGCGCCTCCGGCGTCGGGCACATCCGCGACGACGCGGAGGTGCTGGTCTCGGAGCTGGTCACCAACGCCGTCCAGCACACCAGGGCCCCCGGCTCGACGCTCTGCCTGCGCCTGCTGCGCGCCGGCGCCCGGCTCCGCGTCGAGGTCCACGACCCGAGCCCGTCCGTCCCGCAGGCCCGGCAGGTCGACCTCATGGAGGAGACCGGCCGGGGCTGGTTCCTCGTGGCGGTGATCGCCGAGCGCCACGGGACCGACCACACCGCGTCCGGCAAGTCGGTCTGGTGCGAGGTCCGCGCCTGGCCGCAGGACGAGCGGCTCGCGTAGCGTCGCGGCGCCGCGACGGGTTCCGCCGGGCACGCGGGCGGCGGGACGCTCCGCGCGCGACGCCGACGAACCCCGGTGTGCCCGCGTTGACCTGCCGATGTACGCCCGACCGGAACGTTCCGCGGGCGTACGGATCGGCGGTGATGGGGATGTGCGATGTCCGTGGACTGGTACCGGGCGGACGGGAGACCCGCCACGTCGGACGAGGCGCAGCGGCTCCTGCTGGACGTAAGGGCGCGCCTGCTCGCGCAGGACGTCATCCGCGTCGGCGGTGTCGTCGTGGTCGTCTCGACGTGGTTCACCGTGACCGACCTGGGATTCGCCGCGAATGGGAGACCTTTGCTATGGCAGACGATCGCGTCCGATACGGCGATGCACGCCGATATCGGGCGGTACACGACACGGGAGCGGGCGGCGCGCGGCCACGCCGAGGCCGTCGCCATGATCACCGGCCGTCTCCGGGACCTGATGGCCCGGGCGGCCATGGACGAGGCGCGGTCATGACGGCCCGCGGCCCGTCCCGGCACGAGGGCGTGATCTGACATGGCGGCCGAGGGCCGGCGGAGACGCCCGATACGCCTGCGGATCACGGCGCTGCTGCTCGTGCCGCTGGTCTCGCTCATCACCCTCTGGGCGTTCGCCGCGAACATCACGCTGGGCGCGGCGTTCGAGAAATACGACTTCTCCACGACGTACGAGAAGATGGGCCTCCCGGGCATCTACCTGGTGGGCCAGCTCCAGCAAGAGCGTTCCCTCAGCGTGGTGGCGCTGAGCACCCGCACCCCGCAGGCCCGGCAGAAGCTCGGCGTGCAGCGCGCGCGTGTCAACGCCGTCCAGGCCAAGTTCCGCAAGACGGCGCTCTCGTCCGACGCGCAGGACGCGGCCAAGCCCGAGACCGAGCGGCGGCTTTCCAAGGCGATCCGCTCCCTGGACGGCCTGGCCGACCTGCGGTCGAAGGTCGACTCCGGGCGCGCCCAGTCGCTGGAGGTCATCGACTCCTACAGCACCGTCCTGGACGACGTCATCGCGGTCTTCAACGGCCTGGTGACGGTCAACGACCTGGCGATCTTCGAGCAGGGCCGCGCGCTCATCGGGATCGGCAACGCCCGCGCGTACATGCTCCGCGAGGACGCGCTGGTCACGGCGGCGATGGCGCGAGGCGGCCGGTTGACCCCGGCCGAGCACCTGGCGTTCGTGCAGTGGGCGGCCAACGGGCGCCGCGAGTTCGACGCCGGGATGGCCGACCTCGACGACAGCATCCGCGAGCCGCTGGGGCAGCTCGCCTCGTCCGACGGTTTCCAGCGGTACCGGGCGGCCGAGGCGGCGATCGTCGGCGCGCGCGGCGACCGGCTGCCCGGCGAGGCCGGCGACTGGTCGGCGACCACGGCGCTGCTGTCGCAGGCGTGGGAGCAGAAGGTCACGCAGGCCAGCCTGGCGCTGAACGAGATGGCCAAGCCGATCGGCGAGCGGATCGTGCTGCGGCTGATCCTCGCGGGCGGCTTCGGGCTGCTCGCGGTGATCGCGTCCATCGCGCTGTCGCTGCTGGCCGCGCGCAGCCTGTCGCGCGAGCTGCGCGACCTGCAGCGGGCCGCCCTGCACCTCGCCGAGGACCGGCTGCCCGCCGTGGTCGCCCGGCTCCGCCGCGGCGAGGAGGTGGACGTCCAGGCCGAGGCGCCGCCGCTCGTCATCGGCAAGAGCAAGGAGGTCGCGCGGGTCGGCGACGCCTTCACCCAGGTGCAGTACACCGCGATCGACACGGCCGTCAGGGAGTCCTACCTGCGGCAGGGCATCAGCCGGGTGTTCCTCAACGTCGCCTGGCGCAGCCAGTCCCTGCTGCACCGCCAGCTGCGCATGCTGGACGAGATGGAGCGCCGCGCGTCCGACCCGAAGGCGCTGGAGGACCTGTTCCGCCTCGATCACCTCACCACCCGCATGCGGCGCCACGCCGAGGGCCTGGTCATCCTGTCCGGGACGTCGCCCGGCCGCGGGTGGAGCCGCCCGGTGCACGTCGAGGACGTCCTGCGCGCCGCCGTCGCGGAGGTCGAGGACTACACCCGCGTGGAGGTCGTCGTGGTCTCCGGCGGCGCCGCGGTGATCGGGGAGACCGTGGCCGACGTCATCCACCTGCTCGCCGAGCTGATCGAGAACGCCACGGTGTTCTCGCCCGCGCCGACCGAGGTCCTGGTCCGCGGCGAGATGGGCGCGAACGGGTTCGCCGTCGACATCGTGGACCGCGGGATCGGGCTCGACCAGTCCGAGCTGGACGCGCTCAACCTGCGGCTGGCGCGCCCGCCCGAGTTCGACCTGGCCGTCACCGACCGCCTCGGCCTGTTCGTCGTCGCCCGCCTCGCGGGGCGGCACGGCATCAAGGTCGCGCTGCAGCCGTCGGTGTACGGCGGCGTCAGCGCGGTCGTGCTGATCCCGCGCGAGCTGATCGTGCACGTCGACCAGCCCGAGGACGAGACGGGCGACGCCCCGGTGGCGCGCGGCGTCCCGGCCGCCCACGACGTCCCGGTCGCGCATGACGCACCGGTCGCGCGGTCGATCCCCACGGAGCCGTTCACGGCGGGCACCGTCGGGAACGGCTCGGGCCAGCTGTGGCCGTCGTCCACGGCGATGCTCAACGCGCCCACCCCCTACGACGTGGCCGACCCGCAGCAGGACGGGCCGGTGCACGAGGGTCCCGTCCATGAGGGGCCCGTCCACGACGGGGCGGTGCACAACGGATTCGGGAACGACGGGTTCGGAAACGACGGACTAGGACCCAATGGGTTCGGGAACGACGGGTTCGGTAACGACGGGTTCGGGCACGACATGCCGGACGGGCCGATACCCGGGTCGCCTGTGTCGTTCGAGGCGCCGACCTCCTACGAGACGCCTCCCTCGTACGAGACCCGGCCGGCGTACGACGCGACGCGTCCCCTCCAGGCCGCCGACCCCTACGGCGGGACGGGCTCGTTCAGCGCGCCGTCCTCGTTCGGGGAGGGCCAGTCCTTCGGCGAGGGCCAGTCCCTCGGGGAGGGCCGGCCGTTCGGAGAGGCACAGCCGGTCGGGGAGACGCAGCCGTTCGCGCAGGCGCCACCGCAGCAGGAGCAGACCGGCCCCGGCGGGCGCGCCCCGCTGCCGCGCCGGGTGCGCAGGGCCAGCCTGGCCCCGCAGCTGCGCGACGCCGATCCGCACGCCGCACCGCCTCCCACGGAGGACACGCTGGCCGCCTGGGAGGAGCGCTCGGCCGAGGCATCCCGGGATCTGTTCGCGTCCCTGCAGGCGGGATGGCTGCGCGGCCGCGACGAGGACGAGGGACCCGCAGACGCCACGAAGGGAAGATCATGACTCAGCAGGGAGTCGCCGCCGAACTGGGCTGGCTACTGGACGACCTGGTCGACCGCGTTCCCCAGGTGCGGAAGGTCGTCGTCCTCTCGCGCGACGGCCTGGTCATGGGGGCGTCCCGCGGCGTCGGCCGCGAGGACTCGGAGTACCTGGCCGCGCTGGCCGCCGGGTTCCACAGCCTGGCGATCGGGGCCAAGCCGCAGCTGGACTCCGGCGAGATCCGCCAGGCCCTCATCGAGATGGACAAGGGCCTGTTCTTCGTGGTCCCGGCGGGCGCGAACAGCTGCCTGGCCCTGCTCAGCGAGGTCGGCGCCAACGCGGGCCTCGTCGCCTACGAGATGACGATGCTGGTCAGGCGCGTCGGCAAACAGCTGTCGACGGGGCTGAGACAGGCCGGACCGGGACCTGGATCCGGGTGACCCCCCATGGACCCCAATGCCCCCGGCGCATCCCGGGGTCCCGGAAGGGAACGGTGGCTCGACGCCGCCGCCGGACCCATCGTCCGCCCCTACGCGGTGACGCGCGGCCGGACGCAGCCCAGCGGCGAGCCGCTGGACATCGTGTCGATCCTCGTCGCGACCGGGAAGCAGCCGCCCGAGCCCGGCCGCCTGTCGCGCGAGCAGCGCCGCCTGCTGGCGCTGTGCCGCCGTCCGCACACCGTCGCGGACCTCGGCTCGGATCTCGACCTGCCGCTCGGCGTGGTCCGCGTGCTCGCGGGCGACCTGCTGGACTCGGGACTGGTGGCCGTCCAGCGGTGGTCCACGCCGTCCGTCCAGCCCCATACCGACCAGAACCTGCTCAGGAGGGTGCTCGATGAACTCCGTGCGCTCTGACCCGCCGCCGGACGGCCGCCCGGCCGACGACGAGGCGGGCGACCGGTACGACGGCCCGCGCGTCGCGCTGAAGATCCTCGTCGCCGGCGGCTTCGGGGTCGGCAAGACGACGATGGTCGGCGCGGTCAGCGAGATCCGCCCGCTGCGCACCGAGGAGGCGCTCACCGACGCGAGCGTCGGCGTGGACGACCTCGACGGCGTGGCGGCCAAGAGCACGACCACCGTGGCCATGGACTTCGGCCGCATCACCCTGCGCGACGGCGTCGCGATCTACCTGTTCGGGACGCCGGGCCAGGAGCGGTTCTGGTTCATGTGGAACGAGCTGTCGCGCGGGGCGCTCGGCGCGGTCGTCCTGGCCGACACGCGGAGGCTCACGTCGAGCTTCGCGTCCATCGACTACTTCGAGGAGAGGGGCACGCCGTTCGTGGTCGCGGTCAACTGCTTCGACGGCGCCGACCGGTACGACCCGCCGGAGGTCCGCACGGCTTTGGACATCGACCCGCACGTGCCCGTCCTGCTGTGCGACGCGCGGCAGACCGGGTCGGCGAAGGAGATCCTGGTGGCGCTGGTCGAGCACGCCCTGCGGCTGGCCGGCGGCCAGGCGACGAACGGCCGGGGCGAGAGCCCGCGGGCGTGGCAGTCGGTGTCGTCAGCGGAGGAGTGAGCCGCGTCGTCCCCGCCCGGGTCAGGCGCCCTCGGAGGCGGCGTCCGGCTCGTTCTGTGTGTCGTCCTGAGCGTCGTTCTGCGTATCGTTCTGCGCCTGGGGCGGCGGCCCGGCCTGTCCGTCCGGTGCCGGGGTCTAGGGCTCGGGGTCGCGCGGCGGGCGCATGACGATCTCGCTCACCCCGACGGCGTGGCCGGACGTGCAGCGGACCTCCGACGCGACGTCCTCGCCGCAGCCAGCGTGCGTGAGCGTGACCTGCCGCCCCTCCTCGTGCGGGAGGTAGGTCTCGCCCCACTCCATGAGGCCGACCAGGGTGGGCGCGAGGTCCAGCCCCATCTTCGTCAGGTGGTACTCGTAGCGGGTGCGCTGGCCGGGCTCCTGGTACGGCTCCCTGCTGAGCAGGCCCGCCTTCACGAGGTGGCGCAGGCGTGCGGTGACGGCCGATTCGGTCATCTCCAGGTTCCGCACGAAGTCGCCGAAACGGTTCGTCCCGAAGTAAGCCTCGCTGAGCACCAGGACCGCCGACGGCGGACCGAGGGCCGCGAGCGTCCTGGCCACCGGGCAGTTCTGCATCGACCAGGTGCCGCGGTCGGCGAAGTGCCCTTCTAGTGTGATCGTCACACCGGGGAGTATACGCCGGAAATCCACCTGACTTGTATTGACCAAAGTCAGCTCGCTCGCTAGCCTCCCTGACTATGGTGGAACAAAGTCAGGTACGCCCGCGGCTCGTGCTCGCGGTGCTCTCCGTCGCCTCCTTCATGGCGGGCCTCGATTTGTTCATCGTCAACGTGGCGTTCGACGACATCGGCCGCGACTTCGCCGGGGAGTCGCTGGCCGATCTGTCCTGGGTGCTCAACGGCTTCGCGATCGTGTTCGCGGCGCTGCTGGTCCCGCTCGGCAGGCTCGCCGACCGCTACGGCCGCAAGACGGGGCTGCTCGCCGGCCTCGTGGTCTTCACCCTCGCCTCCCAGGCGTGCGCCCTCGCCCCCTCGCTGTGGTGGCTGGTCGCCTTCCGCGTCGTCCAGGCCGTGGGCGCGGCGGCGCTCGTCCCCACCAGCCTCGGGCTCCTGCTGTCGGTGTTCCCGCCGGGACGCCGGGCGGGCGCGGTGCGGATCTGGTCGGCCTCCTCGGCGCTCGCCGCGGCGGCGGGCCCGGCGCTCGGCGGTGTCCTGGTGGACGCGTCGTGGCGCTGGGTGTTCGAGGTCAACATCCCGATCGGGGTGCTCGCGACGCTGCTCGCGCTCCGGTTCGTCCCCGGTTCCCGCGAGGGCGCGGCGGCGCGCGTCCCCGACCTGCCGGGAGCCGCGGGGCTGACGGCCGCGATCGCGCTGCTCGCGCTCGCGCTGGTGAAGATCAACGACTGGCCGGGGGAGCGGACCGCGGTCGCGGCGGCCGTGGCCCTGCTCGTCCTGGCCCTGTTCTGGCTCCGCTCGGCGCGCCACCCCGCGCCGGTCATCGAGCCGTCCCTGCTGGCCGTGCGCACGTTCGCCTGGTCGAACGCGACCGTCCTGCTGTTCACCGTGGCCTTCGCGGCCAACCTGCTGCTGGGCGTGCTGTGGATGCAGCAGGTCTGGCACTTCTCGGCGATCCGGACGGGGCTCGGCGTCGCGCCCGGCCCCCTGATGGTCCCGCTGATGGCGCTGGCGGCCGGGAAGCTGATCGCCGCGCGGGTGCCCGTCGGCGTCGTCACCGCCGCCGGCTGCATGCTCTGCGCGTCCGGCGTGGCGATGATGGCGGCGAGCCTCGGCCCGGAGCCGGCGTACGCCACCGAGCTGCTGCCGGGCTGGCTCGTCGGCGGGATCGGCGTCGGCCTCGCCCTGCCCACCATCCTGTCGGCCGCGGCGGCGGACCTCCCGGCGGACCGGTTCGCGACGGGCAGCGCCGTGGTCAACATGAGCCGCCAGATCGGGGCCGTCCTCGGCGTGAGCCTCGCCGTCGCCGTCATCGGCAAGCCGCACGGCTACCTGGACGCCCACCACTCCTATGTCCACGCCTGGCTGGTCGTCGGTGCCTTCATGGTCGTCGCCGCGGTCGCCGCCCTCGGCATGACCCCCCGGCGGCGCCGTCTCCAGCCTTCCCCCAGCGTCCCCGGAACAGAAAGGGAGGCGGTCGCCGGAACCCTCGTGGCACGAACAGAGCCCGGGCGCTGACGAAACCTTGACCCGGACGGCCGCAGGCCCTCCGGTTCGTCCAGCCGCCCGTCACCACGGTGGGCGCCTCCATCCGGAGGGAGGCGCCCACTGTGGCGAGCCCTTGTCAGTGATGATGCCGCCACGCGTCCAGCAGGCGGGCCGCCGAGCCGCCGACCGGCCCCACCGCGTCGGCCAGCGTCGCCGCGTCGGGGAGACGTGCCCCGCCGACGGCCGGCACGGCCTCGCCCGCGCTTCGGATCGTGGACGAGCAGACCGACAGCAGGTACTCCGGGACCCTCAGCGCCGGATCGGTGCACCCGACCAGCGGCGTCCCCACCGCCGCGATCAGCGGGAAGATCGTCCCGGGGATCCCGATCGCCGCCTCGGCCCGCGCGGACGCCCGCAGGGTCGGCACGCCGCTGATCTCGTACCGCTCCCAGAGCGTGCGGTCTTCGCGCGGGTGCAGGCCCACCAGGACGCGCTTCCCCGACCTCTTGAGCGCATCGGCCGCGCGCAGCAGCAACTCGGTACCGGGGGCGGCGCCGCCCGTCCCGTCCGGATGGGTGACGCTGGTGACGACCAGCACCAGACCCGGCTCCGGGGCGCGCACCGGCAGGTCGTCCGTCTGCGGCGAGCCCACGACTCGGACGCGCCGGTGGGTGCCGAGGTAGCTCGCGAAGGCGCGCGCCTCAGCCCGGGACGACGACGTGATGGTCCGCAACCGGTGACGCAGCCGCCGGGCGCCCGGCGCCTCGTCCGGCCCCAGGTAGGCGAGCGAACTCGCGGCCACGGGCAGGCGCCGCAAACGCGCCGCGCACTCCAGCGGCCAGTCGCCCGCCCCGGCGACCACCAGCAGATCGGCGCGCGGCGCGCGATCGAGGGTCGCGACCGGCACCGGCTCGTCCGGCTTGACCTTCGACAGGTCCGGGACGAGTTGCGTCAGCCGCACGCCGCGCCGCGCGGCCTCGGCGAGCAGCGGCGCGACATGGTAGGTCCCCCACGGCTCGTTCGTCGCGATCAGCACCCGCGGTCGACGGCGAGTCACCGCCTGCGCGGGAACACCCAGCCCGACGAGCCCAGCCGCGCCGAGCGCACCCCCCAGCACCGCCCGCCGCGACGTCACACTCATGTCGATCTTGTTCATCGCGCCACCGTAGGAGCCCCACCCATCCTGCGGGTGAACCCGGGGCGACGCCCAGGCGAGCACGTCAGGGTGCGGGCGCCCGGGGCCGGGGTCGTTAGAATCGTGACCAAGAGGGACGGGCAGGGAAGCGATGCGGCGGGCGGGGCATGGGACGGGTGGACGAGGGGCTCCGGCGGCCGGAGGCGGAGCGGCTGCCGTCCGGCCGGCACCGCCTTTCCCGCAGCTACGTGGCCAGCAACCAGCGCGGCCGCATCCTCCAGGCGGTGATCGAGGTGGTCGGCGCGAAGGGGTACGCGCATCTCACCATCGACGCCATCGTCGCCAAGTCCGCCATTTCCAAGAAGACGTTCTACGAGCATTTCAAGAACAAGGAAGAGGCGTTCTTCGCGGCCTATGACTCGGTCACGTCCCGCTTGATCGACGCGGTCTCCGGGGTCCTCGGCACGCAGGCGGCCCCGGATGCCCGGCTCCGCGCCGGGCTGGGCGCGCTCCTGGAGTTCCTGGCCGCCGAGCCGCTGGCCGCGCGGATGTGCGTCGTGGAGGTGCTCGCCGCGGGCCCGGAGGCGGTCGAGCGGCGGGACCGGGTCAAGCAGCACTTCAACGCGGCCATCGTGACCCACCTGCTGGCCCTGTACCCGGGCTGCCCGGAGCCGGAGCTGACCGCCGAGGTGATCGTCGGCGGCGTCCACGAGGTGGTCTACAGCCGCATCAGCCGAGGCGAGGCCCACGTGCTCCCCAGCCTATGGCGGGGATTGGTCGGCATGTTCGTCCTACCCGCTCCGCCGTCCTGAAGCGCTAACAGCCCGGGGCGGGGTCACAGGCCCCGCCCCGCGGGGGGTCATTTGCCGGCGGGGGTGTAGGTCAGCTTCTGGTAGGTGCGGAGGTCGACGGTGCCGGTCGCGGGGAGGCCGTGGCCGCTCTGGAAGCGGATGAGCTTCTTCTTGGTGCGGGGGCCGTGGTAGCCGGAGATGGGCAGGTCGTCGCTGTAGCGCCACTTGTTCAGCAGGACCTGGAGGCCCTTGACGCAGTTGTTGCGCTGGCCGTAGCCGACGGGCGCGGTGTGGGTGGTGAGCAGGGCGCGCCAGGTGTGGGCGCCGACGTTGCCGTCCTGGCTGGTGAGGTAGCGCTGCTGGAAGGCGTGGACGTTCGCGCGGGTCTTCGGGCCGAAGTGGGAGGGGGCCGGCTGGTCGTAGCCCTCGCAGCTGAGGAACCACTGGAGCGCCCGGACGTTCTCGCTCGTCTGGCCCTGCCGCAGGACCGGCCAGTTGCCGGAGCCCGGCAGGTAGGACGTGGTGTCCGCGGACGCGGGGGAGGCGAGGACCGTGCCGCTCGCGACGACGCCCGCGGCGACCAGACCGGCGACGGCGATCCGCTTCACATTCATTGTGGTTCCTTCCGGCTTCTTCGTGGTTATGCAGGGTTAGAGGCGCTCTGACCTGCGGTTGTTCGGCCGGTGGCCATGTTGAGCCATGTGCGAACCCGGCCCCTCCCGCGGTAGTCAAAGGCGCCGGTCTTGAAACCGTGGTGGCGGAGCCGGGATCATTCCGGTGACCCGGCCGAGCGGTGTGCCGGAGGGATCTGGGGGACCGATGCGCCTGCTCGCGGTGATGATCGTGCTGGCGGGGCTGCTCACAGCCTGCGGGCAGAGCGGAGACAAGTCGCTGCTGGACAAGGAGACCCTGGTGGTGGGCGTCCGCCCGGACCTTCCGGGGCTCGGGTTCAAGCGGCCGGACGGGACGTTCGAGGGCTTCGACATCGACGTCGCCCGGTACGTCGCGGGACGGCTCGGACGCAAGGCCACCTTCGTCCAGACGCTCTCGGGCGAGCGGATCTCGATGCTGACGTCGGGCCGCGCGGACATGGTCCTGGCGACCCTGTCGGTCACCCCCGAGCGCAAGACGAAGATCGCCTTCGCGGGGCCGTACTACGCGTCCTTCCAGGACGTCCTGGTGCGCTCGGCGGAGCGCGCCAAGAGCGTGCGCGAGCTCAAGGGCCGCAGGTTCTGCGGGGTGGAGGGCTCGGACCCGATCCAGCGGCTGCTGGCCGTCAACGGGATGACCGCCAAGATCGTCTCCGCCAAGGACTACGGCCAGTGCATGACGTTGATCCGCGCCGGGGCGGTGGACGCGATCACCACGAACGACGTGATCCTGGCCGGCCTCATCCGCGGGGACAAGGGCTTCCGGCTGGTCAACGCCCGGATCAGCGAGCAGAACACCGGGATCGGGATCCGGCGCGGCGACCCGGACGGGTGCGAGGCGCTCAACCGGGCCATCACGACGATGTACCAGGACGGCACCGCGGCGCGGCTGACCCGCAAGTGGTTCGGCGGCACCGAACTCGACCGGGCGATGGTCGAGATCCCGCAGTTCGAGGGCTGCCTCTGAGAGTTCGCCGCGCTAGGCGAGCCCCTTCGGCCGGGCCTTCGCGGCGTCGATGGTCGCGAGGGCGCGGTTGAGGCGGTCGGCGAGGGCGCGGGACAGGCCGCGGTCGCGCAGGCGTGCGGCGATCCTGCCCCGCAGCTGGGCGACGCGCGCGGCGACGTCGACCCGCCGGTCCGAGGCGAGGTCGCGTTCCAGGGCGCTGAGCAGGTTGTCGAGGTCGATCGCGACGTCCGAGCGGACCTCGCCTGCGGCGTACCCGCCGCGCACGATCGGGCGCAGGCGGGCGACCGCGTCGCCGGTACGGCCCGCGGACGGGTCCGGCCGGGACGGTCCGCTGGGCGCGGTCTGCGGGCGGGGGTAGGACGGCGGGGTGGCGAACGGGACGCGCGGCGCCGAGGTGAGGACCGCGGCCGCGCCGGTGGCCGGGATCGCGATCGTGACGGCGACCACCGCGAGGCGGACGCCCCTGCCGTTGCGGCGCCGGGCCGGACGGGCGGACCCGCCGCGACCGCGCTCGTCCGGGGGGACGCGCAGGACCCTCGTCGTCTGGTCGCCGCCCGCCGCGGCCGTCCGGAACACCGCGCCCGCCGACGGCTCCTCGTCGCGGGCCAGCATGTCGGCGACCTCGCGGGCGGACGGCCTGGCCGCCGGATCGGCGGACGCGCAGCGCGCGACGAGCCGGGCGAGCGACTCCGGTTTCGCCCCGGCGTCCAGGCAGGCGGCCAGGATGGCGCCGAGGGCCCGCACGTCGGCGGCCTTGATCACGGCGAGCTCCGCGGCGGTGGAGTAGCGGGCGCCGCGCAGGACCGAGCCGATCCCGGCGTCCAGGATCTTCACGTCGTCGCCGACGAGCAGCACCTTGCCGGGGTTCAGGTCGCCGTGGGCGACGTCGGCCGCGTGGGCCGCCTCCAGGGCCCCGGCGATCCGCCCGCAGATGTCCGCGGTCTCGGCGGCCGGGGGCGGGGCGCGCCGGAGCCGCGCGGCGAGGGTCTCCCCGTCCAGGAACTCGGTGACGACGTAGGACGCGAGGCGCCCGGCGGCGTCGCGCGTCCGGTCGCTGTCGTAGACCGTCTCCAGGCCGGGATGCGCGAGGCTGGCGGCGGCGTTCACCGCCCGCTGGAACGCGATGTGCAGGTCGGGGGGCGCGCCGGTCAGCACCTTCACCATGACGGGACGGCCCAGCAGGTCGTCCCAGGCCCGCCAGACCTCCAGGGGTCCGCCGCCGTCGAGGCGCTCCACGAGCCGGTACCGGTCGGTCAGCCGCAAGCCCGCATCCACCCGAACCTCCCAGCGTCCCCGCGATGGTGCGATGGCGCGAAAGGGTGTACGCAGCGGACGGCGCAGGCGGTTCGACACCCCCGCGCGGGCGGCCCCGCTCAGACGCGGGCGGCGGGGCGCTCGGCGCGCCACGTGGCGAGCAGCTCGCCGAGCCGCTCCCGGTAGCGGACGATGTTGGCGGTCTTCACGTCCTCGTAGCCGCGGATCATGTCGGGCAGCTCCGCCACCTGGACCGCGAGGTCGTGCCGCTCCGCGTCGAGACCGGCCGCCAGCTCGCCGACCACCGCGAGGTACTCGGCGACCAGCCGCCGCTCGGCGCGGCGCTGCGCCGTCGCGCCGAACGGGTCGAGCGGGGTGCCGCGCAGGCGCCGCATCGCGCGCAGCGCGACGAACGCCGGGCGCGCCGTCCGGCCGAGCGCGATCTTCCTGTCGACGCCGAGGGCCCGCAGGACCGGCGGGTGCAGCATGTACCGGACGGTGGAGCCGGGGCCGAACCGCTCCTCGACGCGCCGGGCCAGCGCCGGGTCAAGGTGCAGGCGGGCGACCTCGTACTCGTCCTTGTAGGCCATCAGCTTGTACAGGTTGCGGGCGACGGCGGTGGCGAGGCGCAGCCCGCCCGCGCCCGCGTCCCGCTCGGCCTCCGCGACGCGCATGACGGCGTCCAGGTAGCTCTTGGCCAGCGCCACGTTCTGGTACGCGGCGAGGTCGGGGACGCGGATCCGCAGGACGCGGAGCAGCTCCCCGTCCGCGCCCGACGCCGCGACCAGGTTCAGGGCGGCCGGCGCGGTCGCGTTCAGCGGCCTCTCGACCGCCGTGACGCCGGACGCGGTGGCGCCGGACGCGGTGGCGCCGTTCGCGGTGGGGCCGTCCGCCCGCGCCGGGTCCAGGACGAGGCGGCGCCCGGCGCGGAACGCCTGGACGTTGGCCTCGACCTGCACGCCGTTGAGGGCGAGCGCCTCCTCGATCGCGCGGGACGTCAGCGGCAGCAGCCCGGCCTGGTAGGCCGCGCCGACCACGACGAAGTTGGCCGTGGTCGTGCTCCCGAACCACCGCTCGGCGAGCGCGAGGGCGTCCAGGGCGACCAGCCGGTCGCCGTCCGTCGCGTCCGCGATCTTCCGGAGGAGCGCGGCGCCCGGCGGCAGCGCCGCCGCCGTGTCGGTGATCATCCGTCCGGTCGGGACCTCGCTGGTGGACACGATCGCGGCGGTGCGGCCAGGCGCGCAGCGGCGCAGGTTCGTCTCGGACGTCCCGGCGAGGGAGTCGAAGACCAAGTAGGCGTCGGCGCCGCCCGCGCCGACCATCCCCGGGCGGTCGCGGTGGGTGTCGCCGATGCGCAGGTGTGAGACCACGGCGCCGGCCTTCTGGCTCAGCCCGGTCTGGTCGAGCGCGCGGGCGTGGCGGCCGTCGAGCAGCGCCGCGGTGGCGAGGACCTGGTTGACGGTCACGACGCCCGTCCCGCCGATGCCGACGAGCAGGACGTCCGCGGACGCCGGACGCGCGGGCGGCTCGGCGAGCTCCCCGATCGGCGGCAGCGAGGGCCCGGCGGCCTTCCGCCCGCCCGGGACCACCGTGAGGAACGAGGGGCAGTCGCCGTCGAGGCAGGAGTAGTCCTTGTTGCAGGACGTCTGGTTGATCTGCGTCTTGCGGCCGAACTCGGTCTCGACCGGCTCGACGCTCAGGCAGTTCGACGCGGTGCCGCAGTCGCCGCAGCCCTCGCAGACCGCCTCGTTGATCAGGACGCGGGTCGCCGGCTCCGGGGCGAGCCCGCGCTTGCGCTTGCGGCGGGTCTCGGCGGCGCACGCCTGGTCGTACAGCAGCACGGTCACGCCGGGGACCGCGCGCAGCTCCCGCTGGACGGCGTCGAGGTCGTCGCGGTGCCGGACCCGGACGCCGGGCGCCCAGTCCGTCCCGCGCGGGTAGCGGGACGGGTCGTCCGCGACCACCACGATCTTCGCGACGCCCTCGGCGTGCAGCATGCGGGTCACGGCGTCCGGGGCGGCGCCGCCGTCGGCCTCCTGGCCGCCCGTCATCGCGACGGCGGCGTTGTAGAGCAGCTTGAAGGTGATGTTCGTCCCGGCGGCGACGGCCTGCCGGACGGCGAGGCTCCCCGAGTGGAAGAACGTGCCGTCGCCGAGGTTCTGGAACATGTGGCCGGTGCCGGTGAACGGCGCGGCGCCGACCCACATGGCGCCCTCGCCGCCCATCTGGGTGGTGCCGATGCTACGGTCGTCGAACACGGTCATGAGGTGGCAGCCGATGCCGCCCGCGGCCATCGACCCGTCCGGGACGGTGGTCGAGCGGTTGTGCGGGCAGCCCGAGCAGAAGAACGGCGTCCGGGCGGGGGAGAGCAGGTTCAGCGCCGGTTTGCGGGGCCGCAGCGCCGGGTCGCGCAGGTCCAGATGCTCCTCGCCGACCCGGTCGGCCAGCAGCCGGGCGAGGGCCCTGGTGATGCGGTCGGAGTCGAGGCCCCCATCGGCGGGGACCAGCGCGGCGCCGTCCGGGCCCTTCTTGCCGAGGACGGCGGGCCGCTCAGGCAGGTCGTACAGGACGTCTCGGACCTGCGTCTCGATGAACGCGCGCTTCTCCTCCACGACGACGATCTCGCGGAGCCCGCGGGCGAACGCCCGGAGCCGCGCCGGGTCGAGCGGGTGGATCAGGGCCAGCCGCAGGAGCCGCACGCCGCGGCGTTCGAGGGCCGCGTCGTCCAGGCCGAGCCGGTCCAGGGCCTCGCGCAGTTCCAGGTAGGTGCGCCCGGCCGCGACCAGGCCGATCGCGGCGTCGCCCCCGGCGCCCTCGATCCGGTCGAGGCCGTTCGCCGACGCGAACGCGGTCGCGGCGCGCAGCCGTCCCTCCAGCACCTCCGCTTCGAGGTCCGTCGTCCCCTTCAGGTCCACGCCCGCCTTGCGCGTCGGCCGCCACGGCCTCCCGCGCCACGCGAACTCCGGGACGACCGGGTCCGGCACCGGCTCGACGTCCACGACCTCGTGCGAGTCCGCGACGTCCGTCACGACCTTGAAGCCGGTCCAGGCGCCGCTGAACCGCGACATCTCGAAGCCCGCGCGGCCGAGGCGCAGCACGTCCGCCACCGAGCCGGGGGCCAGCACCGGCATGAACGCCTCCGCGAGCGCGCCTTCCGTCGCCGATGGCAGCGTCGAGGACTTGCAGGACGGGTCGTCGCCCACCACCGCCAGCACGCCGCCGCGCTCGTTCGTCCCGAGCCAGTTGGCGTGCTTGAACGCGTCCAGGGAGCGGTCCACGCCGGGCGCCTTGCCGTACCAGAGGCCGAAGACGCCCTCGTAGAGCGGGCCGGGGAGGTGGTCGACGAGCTGCGAGCCGTAGACGGCGGTCGCCGCGAGCTCCTCGTTGACGCCGGGCACGAACCGGATGCCGTGCTCGTCCAGAAGCTTCGCGTCGCGCATGAGCTGCTGGTCGAGGCCGCCGAGGGGCGATCCCCGGTAGCCGGAGACGAGGCCGGCGGTGCGCCAGCCGCGGCGGGCGTCCGCGCGCCGCTGGTCGAGCAGCAGCCGGACGAGCGCGTGCACGCCCCCGAGGGCGATCCGCCCGCGCTCCAGCTCCAGCCGGTCGCGGAGCGGGGACGACGGGGAGGAGATGGTGGTCATGCGTGCATTGAGCCTCCGCGCTGAACGGTGTGCAAGATGGTGCGGCGATAATTGAGCGGATTGCTCATGTCAGAACCGAGTTACGTCCCGGAGGTGAGCGTTGTGACGCGTCCCACCCTGCTCGACCTGCGGATCCTGCGCCGCCTGGTCGAGCAGCCCCGCATCGGCGTCACCGAGCTCGCGGCGAAGCTCGGCATCGCCCGCAACACCGCCCACGCCCGCGTCGAGCGGCTCGAACGCGACGGCGTGATCGGCCACCGCGGCCGGGAGGTCGACCTGGGCGCCCTGGGGTTCGAGCTCACCGCGTTCACCACCCTGGAGGTCGCGCAGGGCCGGCTCCGGGAGGCCGCCGCCGCGCTCGCCGCCATCCCCCGCGTCCTGGAGGTCCTGGGGATCACCGGCCAGGGCGACCTGCTGGTCCGCGCGGTCGCCCCGAACGGCAAGCAGCTCCACGAGGTGATCGACTCGATCCTCGCGTGCCCCGGCGTGCGCCGCAGCACGACCTCGATCGTCCTCACCCACCAGGTCCCCTTCCGCATCGACCCGCTCCTGGAGGACGAGGAGCGCCGGGCCCGCCACCCCGACTGACCCGGGTCAGTCCGGGAGGGTGCCCGCGGCGGCGAACAGGAGGTCCTCGGCGCCCCGGCGGGTGACCAACTGGACGCCGACCGGGAGGCCGCGCACCGTTCCGGCGGGGACGCTCAGGGCGGGCAGGCCGAGGATGTTCCACGCGCAGGTGAGGCTCACCAGGGACGGCTGGAGGGGCCCCATGGGCCCGTCGGTCGCGCCGATCAACGGCGCGGTGATCGGCACCGTCGGGAGCACCAGGAGGTCGTAGCGGTCCAGGAGCGCGGCGACCTCCCGCGCGTACCGCTCGCGCTCGCGGACGGCCCGGACGTAATGCCACCCGGACGTGCGGGCGGCGCGTTCCAGCCGGGCCAGGGTCGCGGGCTGGTAGAGCTCCGGCGCCTCGGCGACGCGCTCTGCGTGGATGTCGTACGCCTCGCTGTCCTGGATGCCGACGAAGACGCGGCGCAGCCCGCGCAGGTCGACCCGCTCGGACGGGGCGTCGGGGAACAGCGCGCGGACGGTCCGCTCGACGTCGGTGTCGGTCTCGAAGGGGACGATCCACGCGGGGCCTCCGCCGGGCGGGGCGTCCTCCCGGTGCGGGAGGTCGGCCAGCGCCCGGTAGGCGGTGCGGCAGTCGGCGGCGGTCGCGGCGAGGACGCCGACGTGGTCGAGCGAGGGCGACAGCGGGAACACGCCGTCCGTCGGGATGGCGCCGTAGTGCGGTTTGAACCCGGCGATCCCGCAGAACGCGGCGGGGATCCGGACGGAGCCGCCGGTGTCGGTGCCGAGCGCGAGCGGGACCATGCCCGCGGCGACCGCGACGGCGCTGCCGCTGCTGGACCCGCCGGATATCCGCTCGGGGTCGCGGGGGTTGCGGCACGGCCCGTCCACGGACACGTCGCCGCTGCCGCCGTACGCGAACTCGTGCGTGCCGGTCTTGCCGACGATCACGGCTCCGGCGGCGCGCAGGCGCGTGACGCAGCCCGCGTCCTCCTTCGCCACGTTCCCGGCGAAGTGCGCCGAGCCCATGCCGGTGGGCAGCCCCGCGACGTCGATGATGTCCTTCACCGCGACGGGGACGCCGTGCAGCGGGCCGCGGTCGCCGCCGGACGCGAGTTCCTCGTCCGCCTGGCGCGCGGCGGCCGCCGCGCCTTCGGGGTCGAGCGTGACGAACGCGTTGAGGGACGGGTCGACCGACTCCAGGGCGCGCGCCAGCAGCCCGGCGGACGTGTCGGAGCCGGAGCGGAGCCCGCGTCCGAGGTCCGCGAGGCTCCGCCCGGCGAAGTACCCGGTCATACCGCCTCCCAAAGGGCCGCCCGAATGTCCGGGCAGCATGGCCCGCGCTGTCCGCGCCCGTCAAGACGGAGGACGCTCCCGCGGCGCGGCGGGCGCGGCAGGCCGGTCACCGGGACGGCGGCGTCCATTCACCGCACGTCACGGCTCGTTCGCCGCACGCGCGGGCTCGCTCGTCGCAGACCGGCGCCCGCTGGTCGAGCACCACGCCGGTTCCGTGAACCTACGCGCGGGTAGGCGGCAAGCTTCAACGCACCTCGTGGAGGCACCCCATCGGTTCGCTGGGGGGCGGGGCGGCGGCCCGCACGGCCGCCGCCCCCGTAACCGGTGACGGTCCGCAGCCGGAGCGGGGGGACGAGGCCACGGCGGCGCGGTTGACGGCGCGCGCCCGCCGCCGTGGCCTTCTCGGCCGCGCCACGTGGGCGGACCGATCGTCAAAGTACGGGAAACATCTTCTCAGCCTGGGCATCCGGCAACTAACCTCGATGGAGTGAACGTGCCGTGAGACGCCGGCTGATGCGCGCGGCGCAGCGGAGATCCGCTCCCCGGCCGCGCCGGCGCGGGACCCCCGCCGCTCCCGTTCGCCTCTTCCCGCCAACCAGGGCGTTTCTTATGGGTCTTGTTCGTCGTGAGCATCGCGCAACAGAACGTAGACCTATGAGAAGCCGCCCTGGACCCCGCCGCTCCGTCTCAAGCGCGCACG
Source organism: Actinomadura rubrisoli (assembly GCF_004349215.1). Classification (GTDB taxonomy): domain Bacteria; phylum Actinomycetota; class Actinomycetes; order Streptosporangiales; family Streptosporangiaceae; genus Spirillospora; species Spirillospora rubrisoli. The sequence continues at coordinate 18,561 of NZ_SMKU01000048.1, forward strand.
CACTGCTCCCGGGCCGCGGCCGTCCTTCCGGCACGCCTGCGGCCGAACTCCCCGAAGGCACCGGAGGCTCGCATGACCACGACGGCCACCGCCGACCGGGCGATGATCTGCACGGCCGACCATCGCGCGTCCTCCGCCGGGCTCGCGATCCTGCGGGCCGGCGGCTCCGCTGTGGACGCGGCCGTGGCCGCGGGCGCCGTGCTCGCGGTCGTCGCGCCGCAGCGCTGCGGCATGGGCGGCGATCTGTTCGCGCTCGTGCACACCGACCCCGGCCCGCCGGAGGTGCTCAACGCCTCCGGCCGGACGGGCTCGGGCGCCGACCCCGACGCCCTCCGCGAGGAGGGCCACCGGCGCATGCCCGTCCGCCACGACATCCGGTCGGTGCCGGTCCCCGGCTGCGTGGACGGCTGGCTCGCCCTCCACGGGCGCCACGGCAGGCTGCCGCTGGCCGAGGTCCTCCAGTCCGCCGTCCTGCACGCCGAGCGCGGGTTCGCCGCGACGCCGGAGTTCGTGGCGGCCAGCGAGGCGGCCGTGGGCGCGCCCGGCACCGAGGGCCTCGCGTGGGCGCGCCGTCCCGGCGACCACGTGACGCGCCCCGGGTTCGCCCGAGCCCTGCGCGCGATCATCGGCTACGGCCGCGCGGGCTTCTACCAGGGCGAGTTCGGCGACGGCCTGCTGAAGACGGGCCGCGGCCTCTACACCGGGCCCGACCTCGCCGAGTCCGACGCCGAATGGCGCCCCCCGCTCGGCCTCCGCGCGTTCGGGCACGACGTGTGGACGGCCGCGCCGAACTCGCAGGGGTACGTGCTGCTCCTCGGCCTGGCCCTCGCCGAGGGCCTCGGCCTCCCCGGCATCCCGGACGACCCCGCCTGGGCCCACCTGCTCGCCGAGTCGGCCCTCGCCGCCGCCGACGACAGGACGGAGGTCCTGCACGAGCACGCCGACGGCGACGCGCTCGTCGACCCCGAGCGGATCGTCTCCCTGCGCGCCGCGATCGACCCCACCCGGCACTGGCGGCGGCGCGGCTCCATCGTGCCCGCCGACACCACCTGCGTCTGCGCGGTGGACGAGCGGGGCATGGGCGTCTCGCTGCTGCAGTCGAACGCCAACGGGTTCGGCTCCCTGCTGTTCGAGCCGAACACCGGCATCAACCTGCACAACCGGGGCATCGGCTTCGGGCTGGCCCCCGGCCAGCCCAACGAGTACGGGCCGAGGCGCCGTCCGCCGCACACCCTCGTCCCGGTGCTGGCCACCCGGCCGGACGGGACGCTGCGCGCCGTGCTCGGCTCCACGGGCGGCGACCTCCAGCCGCAGGTCACCCTGCAACTGCTCGTCCGGATGCTGCGGCATGCGACACCCGCCGACGACGCGCTCGCCGCCCCGCGCTGGCGGCTCGCCACCGGCCTCGGGCTGTTCGAGACCTGGCAGGGCCGCACCCCGATCCGCCTGGACCTGGAGAAGGGCTCCCCGCCCGCCTGGACCCGCGACCTCCCCGGCTACGGCCACCTCGTCCGCGCGGCGACCGAGGACGACGAGTTCGGCGAGGCCCAGGTCATCGAGGCGCCACCGGGCGGCGGCCTGCGCGGCGCCGCCGAACCCCGCTCCCCCTACAGCGCGGCGTTGGGTTACTAAGGACGGGACGCCGAGAAGGTTGAGGTGAGTGATCGGGGGGACGTGGTCCTTTCGGGCGGTTTATCGAGCCGGAGGGGACAGGGGAACAGCGCCATGAGCGAGGCCGTCGCCATGACCGACGACGAAGTACGGCAGATCGACGCCTACTGGAGGGCCGCCAACTACCTGTCGGTAGGGCAGATCTATCTGCTGGACAACCCCCTCCTGCGCGAGCCGCTCGCGCGGCGGCACATCAAGCCGCGGCTGCTCGGGCACTGGGGCACCTCGCCCGGCCTCAACTTCTGCTACGCGCACCTCAACCGGGTGATCAGGGCGCGCGGGCAGGACATGATCTACATCATGGGGCCGGGGCACGGCGGCCCGGCGGCGGTCGCGAACGCGTGGCTGGAGGGCACCTACAGCGAGGTCTACCCGGAGGTGTCGCGGGACGCGCGCGGGATGGCGCGGCTGTTCCGCCAGTTCTCCTTCCCCGGCGGCATCCCGAGCCATGTGGCGCCGGAGACGCCCGGGTCGATCCACGAGGGCGGCGAGCTGGGCTACTCGCTGGCGCACGCGTTCGGTGCGGCGTTCGACAACCCGGACCTGGTCGTCGCGTGCATCGTCGGCGACGGCGAGGCGGAGACCGGTCCCCTCGCGGCGAGCTGGCACTCCAGCAAGTTCCTGGACCCGGTGGCGGACGGGGCGGTGCTGCCGATCCTGCACCTGAACGGCTACAAGATCGCCAACCCGGCGGTGCTCGCGCGGATCCCGGAGGAGGAACTCGTCCAGTTGCTGGACGGGTACGGGTACCGTCCGGTCCTGGTGAGCGGCGACGAGCCCGCGTCCATGCACCGCAAGATGGCCGTGGCGCTCGACCAGGCGCTGGACGAGATCGCCGCCATCCAGCACGCGGCCCGCACCGGCGGCGCGACCGGGCGGCGGCGCTGGCCGATGATCGTCCTGCGGTCGCCCAAGGGCTGGACGGGCCCGAAGGAGGTCGACGGGCTGCCGGTCGAGGGGACGTGGCGCTCCCACCAGGTGCCGCTCGGCGGCGTGCGCGACGACCCCGGGCATCTGGCGCAGTTGGAGGAGTGGCTGCGCTCGTACCGTCCGGAGGAGCTGTTCGACGACGAGGGCCGTCCGGTCGCGGGGCTGCGCGACCTGGCCCCCGCCGGGGAGCTCAGGATGAGCGCGAACCCGCACGCCAACGGCGGGCTGCTGCTCAAGCCGCTGGTCCTGCCCGACTTCCGCGACTACGCCGCGCAGGTCGACAAGCCGGGCACGACGACCGCCGAACCGACCCGGCTGCTGGGCAGGTTCCTGCGCGACGTCGTGCGGGCCAACCCGTCCAACTTCCGCATCATGGGCGCGGACGAGACGGCCTCCAACCGGCTCGGCGACGTCTTCGAGGCGACCGACCGCGTCTTCCAAGGCGAGCGGTATCCGACCGACGAGCACCAGGCCGCGCAGGGCCGCGTCATGGAGGTGCTCAGCGAGCACCTGTGCCAGGGCTGGCTGGAGGGCTACCTGCTGACCGGGCGGCACGGGCTGTTCAACAGCTACGAGGCGTTCGTCCACATCGTCGACGCGATGTTCAACCAGCACGCCAAGTGGCTCAAGGTCACGCGCGGCCTGCCGTGGCGCCGCCCGATCGCGTCCCTCAACTACCTGCTGTCGTCGCACGTGTGGCGGCAGGACCACAACGGCTTCACCCACCAGGACCCGGGGTTCCTCGACGTCGTCCTGAACAAGAAGCCCGAGATCGTCCGCGTGTACCTGCCGCCGGACGCCAACACCCTGCTGTCGGTGGGCGACCACTGCCTGCGCTCCCGCGACTACGTCAACGTGGTCGTGGCGGGCAAGCAGCCCGCGCTCAACTGGCTGCCGATGGACGAGGCCATCGCGCACTGCACGCGCGGCATCGGCATCTGGGAGTGGGCGAGCACGGAGGGCGGCGCCGATCCCGACGTCGTCCTGGCCTGCGCGGGCGACGTCCCGACCCTGGAGACGCTGGCCGCCGCCGACCTGCTCCGCCGGCTGTTCCCGGACCTGCGGGTCCGCGTGGTGAACGTCGTCGACCTGATGCGGCTCCAGCCGTCCAGCGAGCATCCGCACGGCCTGCCCGACGCGGAGTACGACGCGCTGTTCACCACCGACAAGCCGGTGATCTTCGCGTTCCACGGGTACCCGTACCTGATCCACCGGCTGGCCTACCGCCGCCGCGGGCACCACAACCTGCACGTGCGCGGCTACAAGGAGGAGGGGACGACCACCACGCCGTTCGACATGGTCATGCTGAACGACCTGGACCGCTTCCACCTGGTCATGGACGTCATCGACCGCGTCCCCTCGCTCGGCGGGCGGGTCGCGCACCTCCGGCAGCGGATGGCCGACCGGCGCCTGGAGCTGCGCGCGCACACCCGCGAGCATGGCGAGGACGCGCCCGAGGTCAGCGACTGGACGTGGCCGTACTGATGCGGGTCCTCACGGTCAACCCCGGGTCGAGCAGCCTGAAGCTGAGCCTGGTCGACGCGGACGGGACGGTCGCCGCCGAGGACTCCGGCGCCGGGCACGAGCTGGCGCCGCTGGTCGCGGGCATGCCGGAGCCGGACGCGGTCGGCGTGCGGTTCGTCCACGGCGGCACCGGCTTCACCGAGCCCGTGGTGATCGACGACGCGGTCCGGGAGCGGCTGCGCGGCCTCGCCGACCTGGCGCCGCTGCACCAGCCCGCGTCGCTGCACGCGCTGGAGGAGATCACGGGCGTCCTGCCCGGCGTCCCGGCCGTGGCCTGCTTCGACACGGCCTTCCACGCGTCCCTGCCGGACGCCGCCGCGACCTACGCGCTGCCCGCCGAGTGGCGCGAGCGGTTCGGGCTGCGCCGCTTCGGCTTCCACGGCCTGTCGTTCTCCTACGCCGTCCGCCGGACGGGCGAGATCCTGGGCGCCGACCCCGCCGCGCTGCGGATGGTGGTGTGCCACCTCGGCTCCGGCGCGTCGCTGGCCGCCGTCGCGGACGGCGTGTCGGTCGACACCACGATGGGCTTCACGCCGCTGGAGGGCCTGGTCATGGCGACCCGGGCCGGGAGCATCGACCCCGGCATCCCGCTGTGGCTGATGAAGCACGGCGTGTCCCCGTCCGAGGTCAACGACGCGCTTGAGCGCGAGTCGGGCCTGCGCGGGCTGGCCGGTACCGGGGACATGCGGCGGATCCGCGAGCTGGCCGAGAGCCGCGACGTGACGGCTCTGGCCGCCCTGGACGTCTACCACCACCGCCTCCGCGCGTGCGCCGCCGCCATGGCCGCCTCCCTCGGCGGCCTCGACGCGCTCGTCTTCACGGGCGGGGTGGGCGAGCACGACCCGTCCGTCCGGCAGCGCCTCGCCGGGGACCTCGCCTTCCTCGGCACGTCGGTCGACCCCGGCCGCAACACCGCCGCCTCGGGCGACACCGACATCACCGCGGACGGCGCCGCCGCCCGCACCCTCGTGGTCGAGGCCCGCGAGGACCTGGAGATCGCCGCGGGCGTCCGCCGCGCGCTCGGCCGGGCGGACGCGCACCGCTGACACCGCCGCGCGCTCGGCCAGTCGGACGCACGTTAACGGGAGGCGGCCTCGATGAGGAGGTCCGTGATCAGGGCCGCCGGGACCCGTGTGCTCGCCGCCAGGCGGACCACCTGGCGGGCGGCCTCCGGCGGGCGGGCGACGATGATCTTGGACGCGGCGCGCAGGGCGGCGAGCCGCTGCTCGGCGGTCGCCAGCGTGCCGCCCGCGCGGGCGACGGCGGCGTCGACGACCGCATCCATCAGCGGCGCGCGGGTGCGGAGGGCGCGCAGGACGGCGGCCCGGCCGTCCTCCCGCAGGACGTCGGCGGGGTCGCGGCCGGCGGGGAGGGCCACGGCCTCGACCGGGCCGCCGACCCGCGCCAGGGTCTCCCAGGTCCGGACGGCGGCCGTCCGGCCCGCCGGGTCGCCGTCCAGCGCGACCAGGACGCCGCTCGCGCCGAGGTCGGCGGCGCCCGCGAGCGCGGCGAGCTGCGCCCCGGTGAGCGACAGCCCGCACGTCGCCACCGCCGCGTGCTCGGCCGCGCCGGCCATCGTGACCGCGAGGACGTCCAGCGGCCCCTCGACCAGGACGGGCCGCGCGCCCGCCGCCAGCCGGTCGCGGGCCTCGTGCAGGCCGTAGAGCAGCTCGCCCTTGTGGAACAGCGCGGTGTCGGGGCCGTTGAGGTACTTCGGGCCGTCGGCGCCGTCGGGGCGGCGGCCGATGAACCCGGCCACCGCGCCGTCCGCCGTCCTGATCGCGAACATTGCCCGGTCCCGGAACGTGTCGAACGGCCGTCCCTCGGACCCGCGGCGCGCGAGCCCGGCCGCCACGATCTCCTCGTCGTCATGCCCGAGCGTCCGCAGGTGGTCGGTGAGCGCGCGGGGACCGGACGGCGCGTACCCGATCTGCCATCGCCGCTGCACGCCCGCCGGGAACCCGCGTCCGGCCAGGTAGGCGGGAACCCAGCTGTCCTTGTGACACGACCGGAAGAACCGGTGCGCGGCCGTCATGACCCCGCCGTCGGACGGTTCTGACGCGCGCTCATAGATGCGCCTGCCGATCCGGAGGATCCGGTCGCCCACCCCTGGACCGGCCCAGAACGCGTTCACCGGGAAGACAGGAGCAGACGGTTCCATGCCAAGCCACGACAGGACGAGGAACGCGACCGAGTCGGCCTCAACGCGCCGCACGCCCTGGCACTCCGGCGACCCCGGACGGTCGATCCGGTCTCCGGGCCGCAGCGCGTGCGACAACTGGTGGACGAGTTCCGCGAGCCCACCTGAGGTGCCGTCCACGCCGTGGTGAGCGGCGAGCGGCGCCAGGCGCGCCACGACCTTCCCTGGGTCCGCCTCCCGCCCGGCCCCAGGACCGGGCGGGAGGGGAAGGCCGGACGTCTGCGCCACGTCGAACACGGCGCGAAGCCCACCGGACCGGGTGAAGACGCGGATCCCCGTCTCGCCCTTGCGCACCTGCCGTCCCGCCGCGCGCCACTCCTCGTACGAGCGGACGTCCGTCGCGGCCCGCCACTGGGCGGAGATCAGGAGCGTACCGGTGAACCCGTACCGGCGACCGTGCAGCGCGGCGCGCTCCAGCCACCACTGCCAGGGGAGCGTCCCGTCGCGCAGGCGGGCCGTCTCCTGGGCGGCGATGCCGCGCAGGACCGAGATGAGGCGGGTCTGGTCCTCGTCAAGGGGGATGGCGGGCACGGCGCGGCCTCCTCACACGGGCGGGGAAGCCACCCCGTACCTACCCATTCCTGGTCAGAGGTAGAGCCCGAAGAACTCCTCGGGATGCTCCAGCAGCGGCGGCAGGTCCTCGGCGGTGAGCGTGATCAGCTCCTTCTTCGTCGGGACCCGCGCCGGCCTGGCGTCCTTCGCCGCGCCCCGCCTGGCGGTCACCGCGGCGGTGGCGACGCGGTCGGCCTGGTTGGCGACCGCGACGTCCAGCAGGTTGCGTATCAGGCGGCCGTTGCCGAAGGACGGGCCGCGCGGCGCCCGGCGCAGCATCGCCCGCAGCGCCTCGGGCGTGCCGGGCGCCAGCGTGAAGCCGTCGGCGGCGGCGAGCTGCCCGAACACCGTGATCAGCTCGTCGTCGGTGTAGTCGGGGAAGTGCAGCTGCTTGGGGAACCGCGAGTCCAGGCCGGGGTTGGCGACGAGGAACTCCGCCATCTCCTGCTGGTACCCGGCGACGATCACCACGAGGTCGTCGCGGTGGTCCTCCATCAGCTTGACCAGCTCCGCGATCGCCTCGTGGCCGTAGTCGCCCTTCAGCGGCGACTGGGTCAGCGTGTACGCCTCGTCGATGAACAGCACGCCGCCGATCGCGCGCTCCACCAGCCGGCGGGTGCGCGGCGCGGTCTGCCCGATGTACTCGCCGACCAGGTGGGCGCGGGACGCCTCGACCAGATGCCCGGACGACAGCACGCCGAGCCGCTTGTAGATGCGGCCGAGCAGCCGGGCCACCATCGTCTTGCCGGTGCCGGGGTTGCCGGTGAACACCATGTGCCGGGTCGGCGGGGTGATCTTCAGCCCGGACTCGCTGCGCAGCCGCGCCGCGTGCGTGCCCGCGACCAGCAGCGCGATCTCGTGCTTGACCGTGTCCAGGCCGGTGAGGTCGCGCAGCTCGGCCAGCGGGTCGCCGACCGACAGCGCCGTGTCGAGCGTGGCCGGGATGTCCTGCTTCCTGACCACCGCCTCCGCGTCCGCCGCCGTCCGCGCCCGCACGGCGGCGACGACCTGGCCCGCCAGGTAGGGGGCGAGGCGGGCGTTGCGGAGGGTCTGCATCGGCGGCGTCGCGGCCAGCAGCGCGCCCGCCGCCTCGATGGCGTGCCGCGTGGCGCGGACGCCGTGGCCGTCCAGCGCGCGGCGGAACAGCTCGGCGTGGCCGTCGGCGTCGAACGGGCGGGTCCGCGCGATGCGGAACCGGTGCGGCAGGACGGGGTTGATCTCGCGGATCCGCTCGTCGCCGCCCGCGTCGCACAGCGCCACGATCTGCAGGTCGGGGTGGACGGCCAGCAGCCGGTGCAGCTCGTCGGCGAGCGCCTCGCCGTTGCCGGGGTCGCCGACGATGCCGTCCAGGCCCTCGACGACCAGCAGCCGGTCGCCCGCGCAGTCGCGGACGTCGGCGTGCAGCTTGGCGACCGCGTCGGAGAGCCGCTGGCCCGCGTAGAGGTTGTCGGTGACCCACAGCGGGTCGCGGCTGAGCGCGAGCGCCTTGCCGAGCTCCTGCGCCGCGTCGCGCTTGCCGGTGCCGTCGGGCCCGGTGAGCAGCAGCCGGACGGGCCGCTTGTCGCGGGTCAGCTCGTCCAGCGCCTGCGTGACCTCGGGCTGCCCGATCAGCGAGGTCGCCAGCTCGGGGCGCCGTTGCGGCTCGGCCCGCACGCCCGCCGGGACCCTCAGCTCCTCGGTGAGCGGGTTCACCACGCGGCGGCGCGGCGCGTACAGGCGGCGCAGGTCGGTCTGGAACTGCCCGACCGGGATCCACTCCGCCTTCGGGAACCACGGGTCGCCCGGCAGCCCCTGGACGATCGCCACGAACCGCATCGCCATGTCGAGCCAGGCCCGGCACGCGTCCGGCGCGCCCGACACCAGCGCCCGGACGAGCCACGCCCGCGTCTGCTCCTGCCACGCGCCCGCCTTGAACCCGCGGCGCTCGCCGGGGAACCGCTGCTGCAGCTCGCGGTACCGGTCCTCGCCGAGCGCGACCGCCAGCTCCGCCGGGACGTGCTCCAGGCTGCCCTGGAGCAGCAGCTGGATCAGGTGCGAGTCGACCGTCTCCTCGCGCGGCGCCACGCTCGTCAGGTGCTCGTACGCGGCGAGCAGGCCCGCGCACACCCACTCCAGGTAGCCGACCGGGCCGAGCAGCTCGGGCACGGCCGCGACGATGTCGTCGCCGGCGTGCGCGTGCCAGTGCTCGCGCAGCTCCATCTTGGGCAGCGTCATGTCGCAGGCGGGCGGGTCGTCGTACAGCCGCAGCAGCGCCTTGCGCCGCTCCTCCAGCGGCTCGACGCCCTCCAGGACGCCGAGGCACTCGCGGGCCAGCTCGATCGCCAGGTCCCGGTCGGGCGCCTCGATCAGCCAGTCCACCGGGGGGCGCCACCGGCCGCCCGGCGCGTCCCAGCGCGTCATCCGGGTGCTGAGCGGGCCGGGGTTGACCAGGTGGCGGTGCAGCAGCCGCTCGGGAAGCTGCGACCACGAGCCGGCCTTGATCGCCCCGCCGCCGGGCAGGAACGCCAGGATCCCGAAGATCTCCGCCGTGACGAGGGACGCGGGCAGGGTCAGCAGCTTGTGCTCGTCGGTGGTCAGCTCGATGGCCCGCGGGTCGGCCGCCAGCCCGTCGATCCGCGCCGCGATCTCCTCGAACAGCCCGTCCGGCACGCGCCAGGGGCCGTACGAGTAGACGTCGAGCACCGGCTCGTCGGTGAGCAGTAGCTCCAGATGCTCCGGCAGCCGCAACACATTCTCCCCAAGAGTGATCAAAGCAGGGGTACAGCCTACGTTTCCGGAGGGAGTGCTGTTTTAGCGGTCACGCGGATCGCGGGTATAGGGACGGGCACGTTCGGCGTCCGGCCGAACCCCCGCGGTGACGAGCGTCACACCGCCGGGACGCCGGGGGTCATCCCGTCCGGCGCAGCGACTCCACGGCCAGCCGCGCCGCCGCGCCGATGACGGCGTCGGCCTCCGGCAGGACGGCGACCGGCAGCGGCGACCGGGTGAACACCGCGACCGCGTACCGCCCGCCGTCGGGGTACTCCACCACCCCCACCTCGTTGCGGATGGTCGGCAGCGTCCCGGTCTTGCCGCTGACCACCACGTCGTCGAACGGGAAGCCCGACGACAGCCGGTGCGGCCAGACCTGGAGGCCGAACAGGCGGCGCATCGCCGCGCACTCGGGGGGCGGGGCCGCCTCGTCCCGCCAGATGAGGCCGAGCAGCCGGGTCATGTCGCGGGGCGTGCTGCGGCTGGTGAGGGCGGGATCGAGGGCGCGCAGCCGGCCGAGCATGCCGGGCTCGTCCAGCCGCGCCCACACCTCGCCGAGGCTGGCGGCGCCGGCGTCGGCGAGCAGCACGTCGAACAGGTCCCGGCCGCCGCCCTCGACGACGGTGCCGGGCAGGCCGAGCGCGGCGGCGGTCGCGTTGACCGCGTCGAGGCCGACCCGCTCCAGCAGCGCGTCGGCGGACGCGTTGTCGCTCACGGTGATCATGAGGCAGGCGAGGTCGCGCAGCGACATCGCGACCTCGTCCAGCAGGGCCGACAGGCCGGTGGGCCCGGACGTGCGGTCCTGCGGGCGCAGTGTGACCCGCTCGGTCGGGTCGAGGGTCCCGGCCGCGGCCTGCCGGTGGAACGCGACGAGCAGCGGCACCTTGAACACCGAGGCGAGGACGACCGGCTCCTCCGCGCGCACCGCGACCTCCCGTCCGGTGTCCACGTCCACCGCGTGCAGGTGGCCGGTCACGCCGGCGTCGCGGAACGCCGCCTCGATCCGGACCGGCGCGTCCGCGGGGCGCTCCCGGGGCCGGGTCACGCGAGGAACCCCGACGCCGGGCGCTGGACGACGCGGCGGGCGGGCGCGCCGTCCAGCGGCGTCATGCCGGCCTCGCCGCGCAGGACGGCGGTCGCGACGGCCGTGAAGTCGGCGATGGCGAGCGCCCGCTCGGGATCGCGGGCCCGCCCGGGGCCCGAGGCCCGCCGCCACGCGCACGACGTCCGCCAGGCCAGCGGCTCGCCGAGCAGCGGCCGCCACGTCACCCCCGCCAGGTCGTCGGTGCGCGGGACGAGGGCCACGGCCGTCCCGGCGAGGACGAGCCCGACCGCGAACTGCGGGTGCCGCGCCTCGTGGACGGCGGGCGGGGCGTACCCGTGCCTGCGGCAGGACGCCAGCAGCTCGTCGTGGGCGCCCGGCGCCTCCGCGCGCGGGAACACCACGAGGTCCCGGCCGGCGAGGTCGGCCAGCGGCACCCCGGCGGACGCGGCGAGATCGGCGCCGTCCGGCAGCAGCACGCCGACCGGCTGGCCGAGCAGCGGGCCGAACTCCAGGTCGCGGGAGTCGCATGGGTGCCGGACGACCCCCGCGTCGAGCGTGCCCTCGGCGAGCGCGCGGACCTGCTCGGCCGTCCCCGTCTCGCGCAGGTCGAGGCGCAGGTCGGGACGGCGCTCGCGGAACGCGGCGACCAGTGCGGCGAGGACCCGGCCGCCGAGGTCGCTCGGCAGGCCCGCGCGCACCGTGCCGACCTCGCCGCGCCGAGTGCGCTCGGCGACGGAGTAGATGCGGTCCACCCGCGTGAGGATGTCACGGGCCTCGTCCAGCAGCAGCGTCCCCGGCGCGGTCAGCGCCACCTTCCGGCTCGACCGGTCGAACAGCCGCACGCCGAGCTCGCGCTCCAGCCGCTGGATCCGCTGGCTCAGCGGCGGCTGGGCCATGCCGAGCCGCTCCGCCGCGCGGCCGAAGTGCAGCTCTTCGGCGACGGCGACGAAGCACCTCAGATGCCCCACGAGGTTCACAAGCAGGGATGATATCAATTCGCATATGCCTGTGTGATCGATATCAATCTTGGACTTTTAGCTGGTCAGCTGGTGTCCTGTGCGGCGTCCCATCAGAACGGACCCGTCAACTAGGGTCTGATCGAGAAGGAGAATCGATGATGCGCCGATCCCGCGTGGTCCTCGTCGCCGCCATCGCGGCCGTGGCCGTGCTCGTGGGGGCGGGAGCGGTGTGGTTCCTGCGGGACGGGGAGAGCCCCGACGACACCGCGAAACGCTACCTGGCGGCCTGGACGAGCGGCGACTTCGCCGCCATGCGCGCCCTCACCGCCGACCCGCCCGCCGACTTCGCGACCCGGTTGTCCCGGACGCGCGACGACCTGGGCGTCACCCGGCAGCGGTACGAGGTCGCCTCCGTGGGCCGTCCCAAGGGCGACACGGTGGGCGGCTCCTACAGCGCCGAGCTGACCCTGGCCGGGAGCCGGGTCTGGAAGTACAGCGGGGCACTGCCGCTGACCAAGGACGGCGGCAAGTGGCGCGTCGCGTGGTCGCCGCAGGTCCTGTACCCGACGCTGGGCGAGGGGCAGCGGCTGCGCGCCGCCCGCGCCTGGCCGGCCCGCGCCGGCATCACCGCCGCCGATGGCAGCAGCCTCACCGATTCCGCGTCGGGCTCGGTCCAGCAGATCGCCGGGCCGCTTGGCGCCGCGTCCGCCGAGACGGCCGACAAGCTCGGCGCCCCGTACCGGACGGGCGACACCGTCGGCGCCGAGGGCCTGCAGAAGCAGTACGAGCGGCGCCTCGCCGGGACGCCCGCCCTCGCCGTGCAGATCGTCGGCGCGGACGGCAAACCGGTGCGGACCTTGCAGCGCTTCGGGGGCGCCGAAGGGGAGCCGGTGAAGACGACGATCGACCCCAAGGTGCAGCGGGCCGCAGGCAAGGCGCTCTCCGCCGCGAGCAAACCGGCGTCGCTGGTCGCCGTCCGCCCGTCCACCGGCGAGATCCTCGCGGTGGCCAACAAGCCCGGCGGCTACAACCGGGCGCTGATGGGCCGGTACCCGCCCGGCTCCACGTTCAAGGTCGTCACCGCGGCCGCCCTCGTCGCGGACGGAATGGACGCGGGCACCCGGGTCGGCTGCGCCGCCACCACCACGGTCGGCGGGCGCTCGTTCCACAACTACCGCCACGAGGACTTCGGGACGGTCCCGCTCCGGGAGGCGTTCGCGCACTCCTGCAACACCACGTTCGCGCGGCTCGCCGTGGACAAGCTCGGCGAGAAGCGGCTCGCCCAGGTCGCGGGCCAGTTCGGCTTCAACGCCCCGATCATCGCCGGGCTGCCCGCCGTCCGCGCCGCGTTCCCGGACAACAAGGACGACACCGCGTTCGCCGCCGCGTCGTTCGGGCAGGGCCAGGTGCTGACCAGCCCGCTCAACATGGCGAGTGTCGCGGCCGCCGCCGCGAACGGGACGTGGCGCTCGCCCCGGCTGGTCGACCCCGCGCTCGCCGCGCGGGCCGCCGACGCCGGAGGCCGCAGGCCGGAGCCGCCGCACAAGCTGGAGCCCGCCGTCGAGCGCGCCCTGCACTCCCTGATGCCCGCCGTGGTCAGCGAGGGCACCGCGGCCGGGGTCGGCTTCCCGTCCGGGACGGCGGGCAAGACCGGCACCGCCGAGTTCGGCGAGGGCGAGAACCCGCCCACCCACGCCTGGTTCATCGGCTACCGCCGCGACCTGGCGTTCGCCGTGATCGTCGAAGGCGGCGGCACCGGAGCCGAGGCCGCCGCCCCCATCGCGTCGAACTTCCTCGGTCGAGCGGCGGGCTGAGAGCAGGTCCCAGCCTGCCGGGGCACCTTCGGCCCCGCCGGTCTAGCGCGTCTTGCCGAGGGCGCGGACGAGGACGGTCGTCGTCCGCGCGATGGCCTCCTCGTCGGCGGCGCCGTCGGGCGTCGGGCGGTTCGTCATGATCACGATGACCAGCGGGGCGCCCGAGGGCGGCCAGGCGACCGCGATGTCGTTGGCGCTGCCGTAGACGCCTCCCGTGCCGGTCTTGTCGCCGACCGTCCAGTCCTTGGGCAGCCCGGCGCGGATGCGCTTGCCGCCCGTCTCGCAGTCCTTCATCCAGCCGACCAGCCGGGCCCGGTCGGCGGGCGCGAGCGCATTCCCCAGGGCGAGCGACCGGAGGTCGCCCGCCCAGGCGCGCGGCGTGGTGGTGTCGCGCCGCTCGCCCGGACGCCAGTGGTTGAGGTCGGGCTCCCAGCGGTCCTGCCGGCTGGCCCGGTCGCCGAGCGAGCGGAAGAAGGACGTCTGCCCGGCGGGACCGCCGATCTGCTTCAGCAGGACGTTCGCGGCGGTGTTGTCGCTGACGGTGACCGCCGCGTCGCACAGCTCGGCGGGGGTCATCCCGGTGTCCACGCGCTTCTCGGTGACCGGGGAGTTGGGGACGAGGTCGTCCTTGGTGTAGCGGATCACGCGGTCCATCAGCCCGGGATCGGAGGTGCGCGCCTTGCGCAGCACCGCGCCGCACAGGGGCGCCTTGGACGTGGACGCGAACGGGAAGCGCTCGTCCGGCCGGTAGGACAGGGCCTGCCCGTTCCCGGTGTCGATGGCGTACGCGCCGACGCGCAGGCGGCGGGTCTTCTCCAGCCCCCGCAGCTGCTTGGCGACGGCGGCCTGCGAGGCGGCGGGCGCCGCGTGCGTGGACGGGGCCGCGTGCGTGGACGGGGTGCGGACCGGAGCCGTGTCGCTCTTGGGAGCCGCGTTCTTGGTGGCGGCGCCCGCGCCGCAACCGGCGGCGACGAGGGCGGAGAGCGTCAGGGCGGCGGTTCCGGCGGTCGTCCGGAACCGTGGTGAGTGAAGGCGCATGCGCTAGAGAAGATCAGAGCCCTGACAGCGATGTCCAATATTGATATGGGGCCGCCATTGATACGCGTCCGCATATTGGAGGGCGCTGACCTGCGGGATTCTAGCGGGTCACAGCCAGTCGCGGCGCTTGAAGATCACGTACAGCCCGACGCTGCAGACGACGATCACGATCGCGCTGATGATGAAGCCCCAGTGCTGCTGCGAGCCTGGATAGGGGACGTTCTGCCCGTAGAAGCCGGTCACGGCGGTCGGCACCGCGATGATCGCCGCCCAGCTCGTGACCTTCTTCATCACCTCGTTCATCCGGTTGCCCTGGAGCGCGAGCCGGGTGTCGAGCAGGTTGGCGACCAGGTCGCGCAGCCCGTCCGTCCACTCGCCGACGCGCAGCGTGTGGTCGTAGACGTCCTGGAAGTAGGGCATCAGCGCCGGCGGGACGATCCGCAGGTCGCGCCGGAGCAGCGTGTTGACGACCTCCCGCATCGGCAGCGCCACCCGCCGCAGCGCGACCAGGTTCTTGCGGAGCCGGAAGCTGCGCTCCTGGATCTCCTTCACCGGGAACGCGTCGTCGAAGACCAGCTCCTCCACGTCGTCGGCCTCGCCGTCGAGCGCCTGGACGGCGTCGAGCTGCCGGTCGACCACCAGGTCGAGCAGCTCGTACAGCAGGTACCCGGCCTGCGCCCCGGCCCCTTCGAGACCGTCCGACAGCGGGCTGCCGTCCCAGCGGCGGACGAGCGCGTCGATGTCGAAGCCGCCCTCCTGGCGGACGGTGACGAGCGCGCGCTCCGCCACGAACGCCGACAGCTCGTGCAGGACGAGGTCGCCGTCGCGGATCTCCGGCTCGTACATGTTCAGGAATATGTACCCGCGGTACTGGTCGAGCTTGGCGCGCTCGTGCCGGGACACCGCGTCCTCCACCGCGACGTGGTCGAGCCCCAGTTCCTCGCTGACCACCCGCAGGTCGTCGTGGCGCGGCGAGCACAGGTCGAGCCAGACCACGACGTCGGGACGCTCCAGGTAGTCGCTCACCTCCGCGACCGGGAACCCCTCCGCCTCCAGCTTGCCGTCCCGCCAGGCCCTGGTCCGCGGGGGCGCGCTCCCGATGCGGTTCCCCGGATGCTGCTCGATGTCGGTTTCGGACGGATGGGATCCCATGCGCCCCCTTATACCCGGCTCCCGGGGCGATCACCTGATGGCGCGCGGCGGTCCGGTCGAGCCGCGCACGACCAGTTCCCCGGGCAGGACGCGGCGCGCCGGACGCCCGCCGCCGAGCAGCTCCAGCAGGACCGCCATGCCCTGCGCGCCCAGCTCCTCGGCGGGCAGCCGGACGGTGGTCAGCTCCGGCTCCAGCGCGGTCGCGAGCAGCACGTCGTCGAACCCGGTGACCGACAGGTCGGACGGGACGTCCAGCCCGAGCGCCCGCGCGGCCTTGTAGGCGCCCGCGGCGATCAGGTCGTCGTCGCAGACCAGTGCCGTCGGCGGATCCGGCTGGGCGAGCAGCCGCGCCGCCGCGTCCTTGGCCGGGGTGACGCCGATCGCGCACGTGGACCTGCTCAGCACGCCGCCGGGCAGCCCGGCCACGGCGCCGGCGAGCGCCTGCGCGCGGGCGCGGAACGTCCACTGGTCGACGGCGGCCGCCACGTGCCCGATCCGCCGGTGGCCGAGCTCCGCGAGGTGCGCGGCGATGGCCCGCATCCCGTCGGCGACGCCGAACCCCACCGTCGCGGCGGACCCGGCCGGGTCGCTGTCGAGCATCACCGCGGGCGTCCCGCCGAACCGGGCGAGCGCGTCCACGGCCATCGAGGACGCGAGGATCCCGTCGATCGCCTCGTGCGGGGCCGCGAACGGGCTGTCGGCGGGGCCCGTGTCGTCCGGCCACACGTACGCCACGACCCCGAAGCCGTGCCGGGCGGCGACGCGCACCGCGCCCGTGTGGACGGGGCCGAAGAACGGGGCGGTCAGCGTCGGCACCATCAGCAGGACGGTGCGGGTCGTGCCCAGGCGCAGGTTGCGGGCCGCCTGGTTGGGCCGGTAGCCGAGCCGCTCGGCCGCCTCCCGCACGCCGCGCGCCGTCGCGGGCGACACCCGCCCCGTCCACTTGCCGCCCAGCACGAGCGACACCGTGGACTGCGAGACCCCGGCCTCGTGGGCCACGTCCCTGCTGGTGGGACGGCTGGTCGCGGGCACCTGCGCCTCCCTGCGCATGGGGAACAGAAAAAACAGACTAGAGCCGCGCGGGTCCGGGATGGTACGTATGGTGCGTCCAGTAATACGTATGACTTACCCTCCGGGAGCGGCCGCATGCGGGCCTATGTCGAGTTCCTCCGGCGGCCGTACGCGGGACGGCTGCTCGGCGGCACCCTGCTCGGCCGGCTGCCCAACGGCATGGGGATGCTCGCCGTCGTCCTGCACGTGCGGGCCGACGACGGCGGCTACCCGCTCGCCGGCGCCCTCGCCGCCCTCCTCGGCCTGTCGATGGCCGCGGGCCAGCCCGTCCTCGGCCGCGCCATGGACCGCTACGGGCAGTCGCGCGTCCTGCTGCCCTCCGCCCTCGCCTCCGCCGTCGGCTTCACCCTGCTCGCCGCGGTCGGCGCCGACCCGCTCCCGGTCGCCGTCGCCGCCGTGGTCGGCGCCGGGATCACCACCCCGCCGCTGGAGGCCGGGCTCCGCGCCCTCTGGCCCGCCGTCCTGGACGGCCCCGAGCAGGTCCAGGCCGCCTACGCGCTGGACGCCGCCGCCCAGGAGATCCTCTTCACCGTCGGGCCGCTGCTCGTGGTCGCGGCCGCCGCCGTCAACACCGAGACCGCGCTGCTGCTCACCGGCGTCCTCGGGATCGCCGGGACCCTCGTCGTCGCCCTGTCCGGGCCGTCCCGGCAATGGCGGGGCGAGCCGCGCGCCGCCGACTGGGCCGGGCCGCTGCGCTCGCCCGGCCTGCGCCTGCTCCTCGGCTCGCTCGCCTGCGCCGGGATCGCCCTCGGCGTCTACGCCGTGGCCGTCGTCGCCTACGCCGAGCGGCTCGGCTCCGACCTGGCGTCCGGGGTGCTGCTGGCGAGCATGTCCGGCGGCGCCCTCGCCGGCGGGATCGTGTACGGCGCCCGGCCGTGGGCGGGGGAGCCGCACCGCCGGCTGCCCTGGCTGCTCGCCGCGCTCGCCGCCGGCTACGTCCCGCTCGTCCTCGCGCCGGGCCTCGCCGTCATGTCCGTGCTGGCCTTCATCAGCGGCGTGTTCCTCGCACCCGTCCTGGCGTGCAGCTTCACGCTCGTCGACCGGCTCGCGCCGAGCGGCACCGTCACCGAGGCGTTCGCATGGGTCGTCGCCGCGGTCGGCGCGGGCGGTTCGCTCGGCTCGGCGATCTCCGGCCTCGGCCAGGATCTCGCGGGCGTTCCGGGCGCCTTCGCGGGCGCCGGCATCGGCGGCGTCCTCGCCCTGCTCCTCTGCCTGGCCGGTGCGCGCCTCCTGCGTCCCGGGCCCGCCTCGTCCGCCCTCGCCGAATCCGCCGCGTACGCCAACGACGCGTGACGGGCGGGCGTCCGTCCCGGACGGGCGGCGGCGGTCAGACCCAGGTGCCGAACCAGATCCTGGCGTGCCACTCGTTGTACGGCAGGGTCTGGGCGGCCAGGATCGGATAGAAGTACGCGAAGTTCGCCAGAACCACCAGCATGAACGCCCCGGCGGCGGCGGCGCCGACGATCCGGCGCATCCCCGCGACGGGCGGCGCGGGCGCCGCAAGACGCGCGGCGCGCGCGCCGCCGCCGTCCCCGTCGAAGGCGTCGCCGTAGCCCGCGCCGTAGAGGCCGATCCCAGGAACGTCCCCGTGCGGCTCCTCGCGGGGGAGCGCGGCGGCGTGCGCGCCCGCCAGGCCGGGCGGCGCCGGGCCGATCAGGTACCCCATCACCAGCACGACCGCCAGCACCATGAACGGGATCAGCGGCGTCGCGTAGAACAGGAACATCGTGCGGTCGGCGAACGCCGAGGGGAACCAGGTCAGCCACCCGGCCAGGAAGCCGAGCACGATCGCCCCGGCCCGCCAGTCGCGCAGGACCAGCCAGATGAACAGCACGGCGACCAGCGCGGCCAGCGCCCCCCACCACAGCGCGGGCGTCCCGATCCCCAGGATCTCGCGCGAGCAGCGGTCCGCGCCGCACTCGCCCTTGGGCTGGGTGTAGAAGAACGCCACGGGACGGCGCAGGATCGGCCAGTCCCACGGCCACGACTGGTACGGGTGCTTGGCGTCCAGGCCCGTGTGGAAGTTCAGCATCTCGTGGTGGTAGTGCCACAGCTTCGGCATCGCCTCGAACGGCCGCCACAGCACGTTCCCCGACGCCTCGCCGCGCCCCCAGCCGCCCGGCTTGAAGATCCATCCCCACCAGGACGCGAGGTAGGCGACCACCGCCAGCCCGACGAGCTGGACCAGCGCCGGCGCGGCCTCCAGCATCAGCACGCCCTTGTACGGCCGCCGGACGCCCGCGGCCCGGCGGGCGCCGAGGTCCCACAGCACGGCCATGATGCCGAACGCCGCGATGTAGAACACGCCCGTCCACTTGGTGGCGCAGGCCAGGCCGAGGCAGATGCCCGCGGCGAACCGCCATCCGTGCAGCAGGAACGGCCCGTAGGGGGACCCGTCCCCCCGCTCGATCCTCTCGGCGAGCCGGCGCCGGGAGCGCTCCCGGTCGTTGACCAGGCACGCGAACCCGGCGAGGACCCAGAACATCACGAAGATGTCCAGCAGCGCGGCGCGGCTGGTGACGAACTGCAGGCCGTCCAGGGCGAGCAGCAGCCCGGCGGCGCAGCCCAGCAGCGTCGAGCCGGTCATCCGCCGGGCGACCCGGCACAGGATCAGCACCGACAGCGTCCCGACCAGCGCGGGCATGAACCGCCAGCCGAACGGCGTGGCGCCGAACATCCCCTCGCCGATCGCGATCATCCACTTGCCCATCGGCGGGTGCGCCACGAAGGACGGCCCGTCCGCCCAGATGCGGGCGTGCTCGTCGGCGATGAGCATCTTGTCGGCGTTGTCGACGGTGTTGTGCTCCCAGCCGAACTTCAGCAGGGCGAGCGCGTCCTTGGCGTAGTAGGTCTCGTCGAACACCACCGCCTTCGGCGCGCCCAGCCGGTGGAAGCGCAGGTATCCCGCGAACACGGTCACCAGCAGCGGCCCCAGCCAGCCGAGGAGCGCGCTGCCGGGGATCGCCGGGGCGAGCCACTCCCGGAGGGAGGGCGCCCGGGACCGGTGCGCGATGGCCCGGGCGGGTGCCACATCCGTCGTCGCCATCCTGCAATCGTACGGGCGGACGCCGACGCGCCGAGTGAAACGCCGGAACGGCCCTCCTCCGCGCCCGGTGCCCGGCCTGCGGACGGCGCGGGGCCCGGAGGGGGGC
>NZ_SMKU01000490.1 GCF_004349215.1 Actinomadura rubrisoli
CCCGCCCGTTTCGCGGTACCCCCCACCCACCCGGTACGCTTTCCCGGGTCAAGACCACACGGGCGCGTAGCTCAGGGGTAGAGCACTCGCCTTACAAGCGAGTGGCCGCAGGTTCGAAACCTGCCGCGCCCACCAGCCAGAAGACCCCGTTTCCGATCAAGGAAACGGGGTCTGTGTGCCATTGGCCCACGAGCGCGAGCCCTCCACCCGCCTCGTCATCGTCGTCCTGGTCGGTCCCGTTGATCTTGTCGTCCATGGCTTTGGCGATCGCGCGGTTCCCGCCCGCCGTCCGATGCTGGTAGATCATCGCGGCCCGCACGCTGTCATGGCCCATCCGCTCCATGAGGTCGCGCAGCGAGGCCCCGGAGTCCGCGGCGAAGGTGTTGCCCGTGTGCCGGAGATCATGGAAGTGCAGTTGCGGAACGCCGAGCTTCGCCACCGTCTCACTCCACTTGGACGCGCGCCGGAAGTTGGACCGCCGCAGCACCCCGCCCCGCTTGCCCGTGAAGATCAGCGCGTCATCCTCAGAGCTGGTGAAGTTGCCGAGATGCCGCCGCAGGTACGGGACGATCGCTTGGGGGAGTGCCACCGTCCTCAGGCCCGCCCGTGACTTGGGCGGGCCGATGACCAACTCACCCGTGTCCAACTCCACCTGAGCCCTCCGCACCGAGACCGTGCAGGCACTCAGGTCCAGGTCCATCCGCCGCAGGACGACGACCTCACCCCACCGGAGACTCGCGAAGGTCGCCAGGAGCACCAGCGCCCGCAGATGTTCCGGGAGCATCTCGGCCAGCTTGAAGACCTGGGCGACCGTGAGGACGGGCCGCTCGTCCGGCTTCTCTTCGCTGGCCCCTTTGATCCGGCACGGGTTGCGCGCGATGATCAGGTCATCGGTCGCGGTCATGAGCACCGCCCGCAGCAGCCGATACGCCTTCGCCACCTCGGACGCGCCCACTCCCGCTTCGAGGAGCATCGCCGGCCACTCCCTGGCCGTTCGCGCCGCCGATCCTGCAGCTTATGCCCGGCTTCTATATCCGGGCACCGTAAACCCTTCTCTAGGAAGTTGCGGGCAAGAGCACGCAAACGCCACGTAGAAGCACTGACCGATCACATACGAGCAATAGCCGCGATCGATCGCCTGAGCCGCGTCCCTGAACCTTGGGTCGCCCGACGTCCGGCCGTCGAAGACAAGAAGATCACGAACCGCTTTGAGCGCTGTAGCGCGGTCATGCCGTTCGGGGAACGTCTGCCATTTCCCCAGCCGCGTAGTGCTTACATGCCAATGATCCGCAATGCCCGGAAAGAAGCAGATCAGCCGAACGCCGTCCCGAAGGCAGGTGCGCACACACCTCGCTCTGCCGCCGACGTACGCGCAGCCATTACCGGCTCGTTCCTGGGCTTTCCGAGCGATGGACGAGGTAGCCCAGAATGTAGACGGTCGCGTCAGTGACCTGGTCGGCGGGCGCGATGGGCTCGCCCCACGAGCTGAAGTACCACCGTCGCCCACCATCATCGCGGCGAGCGCGACAGGTGATCGTGTCAGCGGCGTGGCGCACTTCGTCACAGCAACCGCCGCTATTCGGGTTGATGACCTTGAGGCCGCGCCCGGTCAGCTTGGTCTCAAGACGGCGCGCAGCCAGATGGGCACCAAGTGCCGCAAGCCGATCCTGAGAGCTTCCACCAGCGCCCTCCGCCGAGTCTCCTACGGCGCGCTCTGTACCGTCCGCCATCACGCCGCCTCGATTCCGGTACCAGCGCACCGCGGGCACGTCTCACGTACCGGCGCGGGAGCAGCCACCGCCGCAGCATCAGCGGGGACGACGACCAGCCGCCGCCGGGGAAGTACGTACTTGGTTCGCCGTCCGCCGCACGAGACGCACGGCTCACCGGACGTGGGGCTCGAAGGGGTGTTCTGCAAGGTGGGGCTCCTTGACCGCGCTTCGTGAACGTCGTCCGACGACGTTAAGAGCGGAGCGAGCACACAACCCGAACTCTCAGTTCGGGTCGCCTCCCGGTACGGGTCCCTACGCGGCCACCAGGCCGATACGACGAGCAAGCGCACGCACCTGTGGCGCCATGCTCGGCCGGGCCCGCTTCAGCAACCCGCGCACCAGATCCCGCGCGAGCAGGTTGTAACGCAGATCCTCCGGCCCACTGGCCTCCGCGCTCATCAAGTGCAGCAACACCGCCGCATCGTCGCGGCGCTGCTCATGCAACCGCGCCAGCTCCAGATAGAACGTGGTCTGCCGCTCCAGCGACGGCGACGAGGTCACGTCGATCCGGTCGGCGATACTCAGCCCCTCCGCCGACTCCCCGGCCTCCATCTCGACACTCATCGCGTGCAGGTGGACGTTCGTCGGCCCGAACACCGTCCACATCACGCCTCACCCGTCGACTCGGCCGCCGGCAACGCATGCTCCCGCAACCGATCCCGAGCCGCCCAAGCATCGCCCTGCCGCACCGAGGCAACCGACGCCACAAGCCACAAGGCCCCCGACATCGCCACCCAGTCGCCGCCGTCCTCCAGGTGCGGCTTCAGCTCCTCGATCGCCCGGACGGCCGTCTCCTCCGCAGCCTCCGCCTCGTCCTGCGCGATCAGGATGTGACCAAGGTTCCAGTGAGCCCCCGCGATCCTCAGCGGATCATCGGTCTCGTACGCCGCCGCAATCGCCCGGTCAGCAGCCACCAACGACAGGTCCGTCCGCCCGATCCGCTTGGCGAACGTCCGCAGCAGGAAATACATGTCCGACGACAACCGGGCCGCCTCCCGCCGCTCCTCCACCTCACCAAAGGCCCGAAACGACCGCGCCGCCGCCTGGACATCCGACAGCAGCGCCGGGAAGACCTCTGCGCCCTCCGAGTACCGCCGAGGCGACGTCTGCCAGACACCCCAGGCCGCATCAACCCTCTGCCGCAGCGCCACAAGGTCGACGCCGTCACCACTGGGCTCGCCGAACGACATCATCCGCCGATGCAGCTCCGAGGCCACCGGATGAATCGTGCCGTTCCGCTCAAACTGCGGTTCCCCCAGCAGAACCGACACCTGGACGCCCAGGATCCGCGCGAACTTGTGCAACAGCCCGATCGTGGGAGTCTTCGCGCCCCGCTCGATCTGCGAGACGTAGTCCTCACTCACACCCGCAAGCCCAGCCACCACGGCCTGAGTCTTCTTCCGACCCTGCCGGTAAAACCGCAAGCGCTCGCCGATGCCGATCTCATCCGACTCAGACACGTTCCACTCCCGGAGGGCGGGAAGACTGCCAGAGACCAGGGTAGGCAGCCAGAGCCACTAACCGCAGCACGGGAAGGATCTCGCAGCGTGCACAAGCTCATCCTCTGGGACATCGACCACACGCTCATCGAGACCGGAGGCGTAGGCAGCGAGGTCTTCAAGGACGCGTTCGAGCAGGTCACCGGCCGCAAGATCGACCGCCTAGCCGACGTCACCGGCCGCACCGAACAAGTCATCTTCCGAGAGACCCTCGACCTCTACGACATCGAGGACCCAGGCGACTACTTCGAAAAGTTCGTCCAGGTCCAAGCCGCCAGCTACCGAGCCCGAGCCGACGAGATGTGCCAACGAGGCCGAGCCCTCCCCGGAGCCCGCGAAGCCCTACAAGCCTTCGCCGAGCTACCGGACATCACGCAAACCGTCCTAACCGGCAACCCCAAACCCTCAGCCATAGCCAAACTAGAAACCTTCGGCCTAGTCCACTACCTAGACCTAGAAATAGGCGCCTACGGCACAGACGACTCAATCCGCCCCAACCTAGTCCCCATCGCCCAGGCGCGAGCCACCACCCGCACCGGCCACACCTACACCCGCGAAACCACCTACATAATAGGCGACACCAAGAGTGACGTGGAAGCAGCCCATAAAGGAGGGGCCCAGATAGTGGCCGTAGCTACGGGAGATACCACCGTAAAGCAACTTCGGGATGCCGGGGCTCTGCAAGTTCTATCATCCCTTCGAGAGGTCACCGAGTTGCCTCTTTAGGCTCTCGGTCTTTGGGTATACACCTGCCATTTAATGCACGATCTAAATTATTAAGTGTTATCCGCGAGGTCAATGTAGGCGAGGGCCAGCAGGACGTATTCTTCTGCAGGTTGCTCAACCACGTTAGCCCATAGAGGTTCGTAATAGTGTTCCTCAGTCAGAACAAAACTGAGAAATCCCACGCAGGCAACGCAGGCAAATAGTGTTGCAACGAGAAGGTATGGACCCAAGGGCAAAGAGACATTAACTCCTACTAGATCGAAAGTTTCTACCGGAACCGCATGCTTTGACCACTCCATGGCTAGTGAAATTGGGAGTGCCGCCCAGGCTAGAACATAGATCAGGACCCAGAGTGCTATAAAGATTCCAAATGTCAGCACAAGAAAGACACGAATCGCACGAAGTTGAAGGGCCCGGCGGGCAGCTTGAGCCGTCTTCTCTAGACGTTGAGTATCCACACTCGACGGGAACGCAAGCCGCAAGCGAAACAGGGCATCGTCATCGTCGAGCTCGCCATCGTCATCCGCCTTGTTTTCTTTGATCAGAGCAAGAGCGGTTTCGGCCGTTTTCTCTCTGCTTAAAATTCGAGATGATGCAGCGTTAATTACTTCGTCGGGATTAATTCTGATTAGCCGTGCGATGAAGAGAAACGCCAGCGGACCAATCGAAACACCTGCCACCCAGGGAATCCTGGAGTGGGCATCTGAAGCCAAGCGCCATGGGTCCTCTGTAAGCAAAGGAAGAAGCACAAGAATTAGAGCGAGCGGAATAAAGAGTGGAACCCTCCAGGCAACTTTTAGTGCTGACCATGACCACCGCACAGCAAGTACCAAAGTAAAAGGGAAGATGTGCGACCAGAACACACCCGTTTGTCCCTGCCAGAGTTCATAGGCTCCAGCGCCTATCCAGGTGGCCAAGAACAATATGTAGCCAAAGATTTGAGATGCCTTAATAATTAGTGCAGCTATGACGACGAGAAATAGTGAGCCAGTGACAAGTATTGCGGCTTCCCAAAAATGCAAAGCCAACTCTTGGGTCGCAAATATCGCCAAGCCCAATAGTATCGAGAAAAGCAAATTCACGCTTAGGTTCGTGGCGCCAATATGATAATCTGATTCCTCGCTTTTGCATAGTTTTCTGAAACCACGCACGCGAAGCGTACGTGTCAGAAGAAGCTTAATTATCTTATCGTTCTCCGTAACACCCTGACTTGTGGCCATCGCCCACCCTAGAGGTCAATGCCATTTAGTTAGGCAGCTGGACTGAAGAGGTAGATTTCTGGCGGGCGCGGGTGTCGCACTCCATGGTCCGTAGATTTCTTCACGCGGAAAGAATTGTGACGCTGGCGTTTGACCACCCGTGG
>NZ_SMKU01000491.1 GCF_004349215.1 Actinomadura rubrisoli
GGCTTGGCGGACGGATCGAGGATCCCGCCGCCGCGCACGTCGGCCACCAGCCGGGTCGGGTCGACGGGGGCGCAGCCGGCGCGCTTGCCGTCCACCCGGTACACCGCGTAGGACGCGGCGCCCTGCGGCGGCCGCGATCAGCCGGACGCGGCGTCCGCGCCGGGCGGCGCCGAGCCGTGAGAGGCGGTGCGCCAGCCGCGGGTCGTCCTCGCTCAGGCGGACCTCGATCTGCGTGAGGATCCGCTGCTCCTCCATCGACAGCGCCATTGCTCATACCTCCGGGGGGCGTTCAAGTGCCTAGTTCCTGCCCACGGAGCAAGATCATTATCCTTCGGGGGCGGTAACCGTTGCACCACGGCCCGGGGGGCTCTCGTGGTGGAGGCGGTCCAGCGCGGTGACGTAGTAGGTGTAGGAGCGGCCCGGCTTGGCGGACGGATCGAGGATCCCGCCGCCGCGCACGTCGGCCACCAGCCGGGTCGGGTCGACGGGGGCGCAGCCGGCGCGCTTGCCGTCCACCCGGTACACCGCGTAGGACGCGGCGCCCTGCGACGGCCGCCAGTCCACGCGCACGCCCTTGCCGTCCGGGCGGGCCTTGAGGTCCTGGACGGCGGGCGGCGCCTGCCCGCCGCGGCCCTGCACCGGCGGCGGGACGGCCGGGCGGGAGTAGTGGTCGGCGCGCAGCCGGGAGGCGAATCCGCGGCGGTCGGCGGCGATGTCGGCGGCGCTGAAGAACACATCGCCGCGCACCTGCGGGTAGCGGGCGTTCAAGGCCAGGTGCCGCGACAGCTCGGCGGGTTTCTTCCAGGTGGCGTCCTGGCCGACGCGGTAGCCGGCCTGCCCGATGGTCAGCTGCACGCCGGTGCCCTGGACCTGCCGCGCCCACCAGGCGACGAGCTTGGCGTAGTCGGCGCGCTTGTCGCCGATCGGCCAGTACAGCTGCGGGGTGACGTAGTCGATCCAGCGCCGCTGGATCCACTTGCGGGTGTCGGCGTAGATGTCGTCGTAGCTCTGCAGGGCGCTGGTGGGCGATCCGGCGGGGTCGGAGGTGGCGTTGCGCCACACCCCGAACGGGCTGATGCCGAACCGCGTCCACGGCTTGGCCTGGTGGATCTGCCGCGACAGCGACTCCACGAGGGTGTCGACGTTGCGGCGCCGCCAGTCGGCCCGCTTCATGCCCTGGCCGTAGGTCTTGTAGGAGGCGGTGTCGGGGAAGTCGCCGGACTCGGGGTAGGGGTAGAAGTAGTCGTCGAAGTGGACGGCGTCGATGTCGTACTTGCGGACCACGTCCATCACGGCCCTGGTCGCCAGGTCGCGGACCTGCGGCAGGCCCGGGTCGTACCACAGGCCCGTCCCGTACTTGCGGACCCAGTCGGGGTGCCGGCGCGCGGGGCTGGTGGGGGCGAGCTTTTTCAGGTCGTCCTGCCGGCTGACGCGGTAGGGGTTGAACCAGGCGTGGAACTCCAGGTTGCGGGCGTGCGCCTCCTTGAGCATGAACGCCAGGACGTCGTAGCCGGGGTCCTTGCCCTGCTTGCCGGTGAGCCACTGCGACCACGGCTCGTACGGGGAGGGGTAGAACGCGTCGGAGTTCGGGCGGATCTGCACGAACACCGCGTTCATGTTCATCGCCCGGGCGGTGTCGAGCAGCTTGACGAACTCGGCGCGCTGCCTGGCGGCGGGCTTGGCGGGGTCCTTGGGCCAGTCGATGCCGGCGACGGTGGCGATCCACATGCCGCGCAGTTGCCGGGCCCGCGAGTCGCCGGGAGCGGCGATCTTGGCGCACTCGGCCTTGGCGTCCGCCTGGACGGGCGCGGGCCCGCCGGCCTTGCGCTCGTCGGTGCCGCCGAGCGCGGGCATGCCGCAGCCCGCCAGCGCGGCCGCCGCCAGTGCGGCCGCCAGTGCCCCGATTCCCGTCCGTGCTCGCGATGCCATAGCGAGCCATTGTTACGCACTCGTTGCGATGGTTCGTACGGAACGGCGATCCCGGCGTGGCGCACCCCGGCCGAGGTGATCTTCCGGACGCCCGCGCCGGGTCCGGCCGCCGCGCGGGCCCGGTTCCCCCGGTCGCGACGCGCCGTCCGGGACGCCGTCCAGCGGAGGCGGGCCTGCGCCGACGCCGCGGCGCGCCGGGGGCGCGGCGGCGTTGCGATCTTCGAACACATGTTCCATACTGGCCGGACGAATCGATTCGTTCATGTGTTCGATGGAGGTGGGTGTGCGCTGGGATCACCTGCGCCTGGTGCCGGACCCGGCCGCGGCGGCGGCGCCGCTGATCGAGCGGCGGGCGGTGACGCGCACGTTCGACACCCCCGGGTTCCGCGGCATGACCTTCTACGAGGTGCACGCCCGGTCGGTCATCAACAAGGTGCCCGCCGCCTCGCGCATGCCGTTCCAGTGGACGATCAATCCCTACCGGGGCTGCTCCCACGCGTGCGTGTACTGCTTCGCCCGCAAGTCCCACGAGTACCTGGACCTGGACGCGGGCGCCGACTTCGACTCGCGGATCGTGGTGAAGGTCAACGCGGCCGAGCGGGTGCGGGCCGAGCTGGCCGCGCCCCGGTGGCGGGGCGAGCACATCGCGATGGGCACCAACGTCGACTGCTACCAGCGCGCCGAGGGTCGCTACCGCCTGATGCCGGGGATCCTGGAGGCGCTGCGCGACGCCGGCAACCCGTTCTCGATCCTGACCAAGGGGTCGCTGATCCTGCGCGACCTGCCGATCCTGCGGGAGGCGGCCGCGCGCACGCAGGTCGGCGCGGCGGTGTCGGTGGGTTTCGTGGACGAGGAGCTGTGGCGGCTGATCGAGCCGGGCACGCCGGCGCCGCGCAAGCGGCTGGAGGTGTGCGCGGCGCTGAACGCGGCGGGCGTGCGCTGCGGGGTGCTGATGGGGCCCGTCCTGCCCTACCTGTCCGACTCCCCCGCCCAGCTGGAGGCGGCGGTGCGGCGGATCGCCGAGGCGGGCGCGGCGTCGGTGACGGTGATCCCGCTGCATCTGCGCCCGGGTGCGCGCGAGTGGTTCCTGGGGTGGCTGCGCCGGCACCGCCCGGAGCTGATCGTCCCGTACGCGCGCCTGTACGGCGGCGGGGCCTACGCGCCGAAGCGGTACCGGGACGGCATCAGCGCGCGGGTGCGCGAGCTGGCGGCCGAGTACGGGATGGACCGCTCGCCGCCCCCTCCGGCGGCGCACCGCTCCGTGCGGCCGCCGGCGGACGAGGGCCCGCACCAGCTGACCCTCCTGTGAACCCGGGCCCGGCGGCCCGCCAGGGGTGCTGCGGGTCAGGGGCCGAGCGCAGCAGGTCGTGGGCGCCGTGCGGGACCGTCCCGCACGGGGAGGCGCCGTGGGAGTGCCTGCACGCGGTGCTGCGGGAGTGGCAGGGGGCGATCCAGTCGGCGCTGCCGGGCCTGCGGGCGCTGCGGCTGATCGAGCCGGCGCCGGCGCCGCGGTCACGGCTGCACGACAAGCGCGAGAGGATGCGTGATGAGATCACCGGCGCGCTGCGGGAGCGGCCAGCGCCGGGACTGGACACCTTCACCGCCGATCTGCTGACGGCGGCGGCCATCGCGCTGGACGCGGCGGGCCGGGGATGGCTGCGCTCCGGCGGGACGGCCGATCGCGCGGCCCTGCTCGACCGCGCGTTCGCCCTCTTGTCCCCCGCGCCCTGAATCGCCGCCGACCGGGGCGGGCTCGGGGCCAGGGGCGGCGGACGGTCGGCTTGGGGCCGCGCCGCCGGCCTGGGCCTTGCGGTCTGGTTCTCGCCCTTTCTCGCCCTACCCGCTGGAGCTGACCGCCGGGGGACGCTGCCGCTGTCCGCCGACGGCCTGGGCGCTCGCGGCCTGGAGATCGTCGAGTACGACCGGGACACCCGTGCACCCGTCCGGTCGAAGGGTGCGTCCGCGACGAGGCCGGTCTGGCCGTGTACCCGCGCGAGCCGCTGGAGGCGTTCGACGCCGGCGGCATCGACGGCGCCTTCGTGTTCGCCTTCGCGCTGCATCACCACCCGCGCCGGGACGGCGAAGGCGGTCCCGGCGGCGTTCTCGCGGACGTGGCTTCGGTCCGACGGCAACGACGCGGCGAGGCGGCGAGGCGGCGTCACCGTTCGCGTTCGCCGGGGCCATGCGGGTGAAGCTGGGCGCGGTCTGGCGTCTTCGAGCGGGCCGTAAACGGGTTGGCGCCTCACCGGCTGCTTGCTAATTTGCGCAGCAGCCGTACTGGGCTGGTGCTCCTTCAGCCGCCGTGCGGCCGCCCGCCTCCGCTCCATTGTCGAATCGACATGGATTGACAGCCGTTCACGCCCGCACCGTCCAGGTGCCGGGTCCGGTTCCGGGAGCTCCGCCATGAACAGCACAGATCTTCGGTCCCACTTCGCCGAGCATGGGTTCGTCCGGCTCGCCCAGGGTTTCGCGCCCGAGGTGGCGTCCGCTCTGGCGCGGGACCTGTGGGGGGAGCTGGAACGCAGGCACGGCATCCGCCGGGAGGACCGGTCGACCTGGACCGTCACCGAGCCTCGCGGGCTGGGGGCCCTGAGCAGGCGGGGCGTCTTCGACACGATGGCCGCCCCCGCGGTGACGGCGGCGATCAGTGAGCTGGTGGGGTATGAGGACTGGGCTCGGCCCGCGGTCTGGGGCACCCCGCTGGTGACGTTCCCGCGCCGGGCGGCGTGGGATGTGCCGGCCGGCGGCTGGCACATCGACTACCCCCTGCGGGGCGCGGCCGGAGCGGCGCTGGCGCTCAAGTGGCTGGCCTATCTGGTGCCCGTCGCCGAGCAGGGCGGCGGCACTGTCGTGCTGTCCGGTTCCCATCGGCTGGCCGCGAAGTTCCTGCGGGAGGCCGCCGCGGCCGAGCCGGGCCGCTCACCTACCGTCCGCGATGCGATCTTCGGATCCCATTCCTGGCTGCGCGGCATCCGGCGGCCGGGCGAGCCGGGCGAGCGGGCCCGGCGGCTGATGGAGGACGGAGCGACCGTCTCGGGTATCGCGCTCCGCGTGGTCGAGCTGACCGGCCGTCCCGGCGACGTGGTCTTCATGCACCCCCACCTGTTCCACGCCGCCGCGCCCAACAGCTCATCGTCGCCCCGGTTCATGGTCACCGGCGGCCTCATCACCCCCACCGGTGACGTCGGTCCAGAACGCCCGGACACGGCACGATCCGCGGCGAACCCGTCCTGAGGGACGGCCCGGCCGACGCGGCCGGGATCCGTCCGGACACCGATCGGTTGTGCGGGGCTGTGAGTGCCTGCGTCCGCTTCGGTCCCCGGCCGTGGCCGGTCAGGGTGAGGGCGCAGCGGTCGGCGCCGCGGCCCGGCCACAGGCCGCGGCGGAAACCCGTATGGGGCGGGTTCAGGGTGCGGGGTCAGGGG
>NZ_SMKU01000492.1 GCF_004349215.1 Actinomadura rubrisoli
GCCCCCGCCCCCGGCCGCCGGCTCGGGCAGGGCGCGCCGCGTCCGCTCGTGCACCCGGCTGGGCAGGATCGCGACCGAGAAGTACGGGACCGTCTCCGGGTCGACCTCGGCGAGCGGCAGGGCGCGCTGCCGGTCGGTCGTGGCGCGCTCGACGTACCAGGCGTCGCCGAGCCGCCCCGCCTCGTCCAGGGCCTCGCGGACGCCGCCGAACGTCCGGCCGAGCTTCAGGATCGCGGCGGAGTCGGTGCCGGCCAGCCGCCGCGCCAGGTCGCCGGGCGGCAGCGTCCCGGGCAGGACGGTCAGGACCTCGTCGCGCTCCACCAGCGGCCGTCCGAGCTCCGCCGCCGCGCCGCTGACCGACGTCACCCCCGGCACGACGGTCGTCGGGTAGCGCCCGTCCAGTCGCTTGTGCAGGTGCATGTAGGAGCCGTAGAAGAACGGGTCGCCCTCGCAGAGCACCGCCA
Source organism: Actinomadura rubrisoli (assembly GCF_004349215.1). Lineage (GTDB taxonomy): Bacteria > Actinomycetota > Actinomycetes > Streptosporangiales > Streptosporangiaceae > Spirillospora > Spirillospora rubrisoli. The sequence goes on from NZ_SMKU01000492.1 coordinate 465, forward strand.
CGTCCCGTCCCGCGTCCAGGTGCCCGGCCAGCCGGGCCGCGCACCGCTCGTAGAACTCCTCCAGGACGCCCCGGTAGTCGTCGGTCGCCTCGGTCGTGACCGGGTAGACCAGCGGCTCCTCGATCTGACCGTCCCGCAGGTGGGCCGCGGCGATCGAGCGCGCGATGCTCCGGCCGTGCCGCGCGGAGTGGTAGACGACCACGTCCGCGCCCTCGATGAGCCGGGCCGCCTTGAGCGTGATCAGCTCGGGGTCCCCGGGGCCGAGGCCCACGCCGTACAGGTGTCCGGTCATCACTCTTCCTCGCTGGCGATGGCGTTGACGGCGGCGGCGGTCATGGCGCTGCCGCCCCGCCGCCCCCGCACGACCAGGTGCGGCAGGTCCGAGGCGGCCAGGGCGTCCTTGGACTCGGCGGCGCCGATGAACCCCACGGGGACGCCGAGCACGGCGGCCGGGCGGCCCGCCCCGTCCGCGACCATCTCCAGCAGCCGGAACAGCGCCGTCGGCGCGTTGCCGATCGCGACGACCGCGCCGTCCAGCCGGTCGCGCCACAGCTCCATCGCGGCGGCGCTGCGGGTGGTGCCGAGCCGCTCGGCGAGCGCCGGGACGCCGGGGTCGCCGAGCGTGCAGACCACGTCGTTCGCGGCCGGCAGCCGCGCGCGGGTCACGCCGGCCGCGACCATCTGCGCGTCGCACAGGACGGGCCGTCCGTCCAGCAGCGCGGCCCGCGCCGCCGCGACCACGCCGGGCGCGTAGTCGAGGTCGTCCACCAGGTCCGTCATCCCGCACGAGTGGATCATGCGGACGGCGACCCGGGCGACGTCGGCGGGCAGGCCCGCCAGGTCCGCCTCGGCCCTGATGGCCGCGAACGACCGCCGGTAGATCTCCGCACCCTCGCGGACGTAGTCGATCACTCGCTCCTCCGTGTCGCGGCGGCGGCCGCCGCCGTCGCCGTCAGGTCGTGGGACCGGGCGCGGACCTCGTCGCCCAGCCGCACCTCGTATCCCCCGGGGGTGGCCACGACGGCCACGTGCCGGTCGGCCGGACGGCCGCACCGCCGCTCGCAGCCCGACCAGTGCACCGGCAGCCCGTCCACCGCCTCCCGGGCGCGGGCGGCGTCGGCGCGGACGTCGGTCAGCGACGTGGCGCAGCCCGGCCGCCCGGCGCAGGAGGTGAGGCCCTCCCAGCCGGACGCGGGGGTGGTGACCAGGCCAGGAAAGTCTGACATGTCCGAGAGGTCCGGAATCACGAGGCCCCGCCAGGGAGTGACAATGATCTCCCCGGCGCCCCGCAGCGGCGCGGGGTCGAGCCGTCCCAGCGGGACGAGCCCGGACAGCGCGCTCCGCCCGTCCCGCTGCGCGATCCGGCCGAGCGGCGTCCTGCGCGGCACCGCCGGGACGCGGATCGCGGCCTCGCGGGGACCGGGGAGCGCGAGCCGCTCCGCGCCCAGCTCCGCCAGCCGCCACTCGGCCGTCCGGACGCGCAGGAACCTGCGCGCGACGTCCAGGACGAGCGCGACGGCGTCGCCGGCCCCCACCCGGATCCCGCTGTCGGCGCCCGCGAGGACGAGCGCGAACGCGTCCGCGCCCACCGCGAGCAGGCCGACGTCGCTCCGCAGCGCGATCACGTCGCCGCGGCCGTCGTCCAGCGCGAACAGGAAGCGTCCCGGCAGCCCGGCCAGCGCGGGGTCCGCGCACAGCGCCGCGTCCAGCTCGGCGACGAGCGGACGGACGTCCACCACCCCGGCCCCGTCGCGCCCGCTCAGCACGCTGGCGACGATGTTGCGGACCCGCTCGTGCGCGAACGAGGGCAGCAGCCCGGCCGCGCGCAGCCGCGCGCTCAGCTCCGCCTCCGCGCCGTCCGCCAGGCCCCGGATCTGCACGTTCGCCCGCGAGGTCAGCTCCAGGAACCCGTCTCCCAGCTCGGCCGCCGCATCGGCCGCCGCGTCGAACTGCGGGCCCGTGAGCCGCCCCCCGGGCAGCCGGACGCGCGCCAGCCCGCCGTCGGCGGCGGCGTGGACCCGCAACATCCCCGGACAGCCGTCCGGGCCGGAACGCATAGGTGAGGACACGGGACGGATCCTATGGACCAGCGCGGAACACCCTCGACGCGACTCTAACCCGCCCGCCTCAGTCCGCCCATGCGACGTGGCACCCTCCGGCCCCCTGCGAGTTCTCCTCGAAGGACCCCTGGACCACCCTGCCGAAGGCGTCGATACCCCCCAGGCAGGCATGGCGCGGTTCATCGTCCCCGCCCAGGGCGACCGCGGTGGCAGTGTCCGGCTTGGCTTTGATGACGCTGGTGACGCGCATCGCCTGCCCTTCGGCGAAGGAGAACAGGATGGTGTCCGCCGGCTCGCCCTTGTACATCAGCCCGAAGCCCGTCCGGCCGTCCGGGTCCATGACGGCGCTGGAGACCTTCCCGGAGCCGTCCGGCGACCGGAACAGGACGCGCCCGGCGCGCAGTTCGGTGCCCGGGGCACCGGTGTCGAGGGCATGCACCGTGACGGTTCCGACCGTGTCCCTGGACGACCCGCCGTCCGGCGGCTGCGGTGACATGGGCGACGGGAGCTGCGACGGGACTTGTGTGGGCGACGCAGGCGGCGTGAGAAGCGGAAGCGGCGTGGGCGATGCGAATGAGGAAGGCGAAGCGGGAGACGCGGATGGTGCAGGCGAGCCGGATGGTGCGGGCGACGCGGGATGGACTTCGCTGATGGTGTAGCCGAGCGTGCGGCCGTCGCGGGCCCAGACGATCTCGCCAATGAGCGAAGGCCCGCCCGTGGTCCAGGTGCGGCGGTTCCCGGTGGCGGTGTCGAGCACGGTGAGCGCGGCGCGTGGCGGCACCGCGGCCCGCGGAGGCATGCCGCCTCCTGGAGGCGGATGCCGCTCGGTAGCGCAAGGGGCCGTGGCGAAGGCGATCCGGCGGCCGTCCGGGCTCAACGCCATGCCCCCCACGAGTCCGGGGCCGGCGCCGCCCTTCACCGGCGTCATGCCGGTCACGTGGCCGTCGCCGGTGAGCCGGAACCGGTAGAGCCCGGACACGCACGGCTCGGCGCGCGCGGAGGCGACCACGAACGTTCCTCCGGGGCCCTCCAGGATCCCGCTGACCTCACCGGCGGACGGCTCCGGCGGCTGGACGGAGGCGAACGGCCGCTGGTTCAGCCTCTCGTTCGCGTAGATCTGGAACCATGGCGCGTTCTCACCTTGTTTCGTAGGCGCACCGTTCCTGCCTGCGACGAGCGTGAAACGCGGCCTCCGGTAGTCGGCACCAGGCTCGGCGTCCTGCGCCGCGGGCGGGGCGCTCTCGTCCACCACCAGCCGCACCCCGGCGACGGAGGCCGCCACGGCCACCGCCAGCCCGATCGGCGCCGCCCACCGGCGCACCCACCACCGGAACGCCGGCGCTTCTCCCGCCGGCGGCCGTGCGTCCTCCGAGAGTTCGTCGACCATCCGCCGATCATGCCGCTTAGCCCCGGTGGGCGCAGTTTTTCCCGGATCTCCGCCGTCCACCGCAGGTTGAAGGGCCGGGCTCGGTCGGTTCTGGGGTTCTTCCCGTTCAGGCAATGTTCAGGCCGCGGGGAGGGAACGCGGAGCAAGGGACCCTAAGGTGTCCCGGATGCCCTCGTTCACCCTGACCCCGCCCGGAACGCAGAACGGCTCTCCTCCAGCGACGGCACCCCGGATGAGCTGGCTCGATGCCCTCCGCGGGCTCGCCGCCCTGGTGGTGGTCTTCGAGCATTCGCTGGACGTCCTGCTGCCCGAGGTTCGCCGGGCGGCCGGCCCGTGGTTCGACTTCGGGCGGTACGGGGTGTTCGTGTTCTTCCTGGTCAGCGGCTACGTGGTGCCGTTCTCGCTGGAACGGCGCGGCAGCGTCCGGGAGTTCTGGATCGGGCGGTTCTTCCGGCTGTACCCGGCCTGGCTCGTCTCGGTCGCACTCGCGGTGGTGCTCGGGGCGGCCGGGATCTCGTGGGGGCTGCCGGACGCGCTGCGGGCGCGGCCCTGGACGTCGGTGCTGGCGCATCTGACGATGCTCCAGGACCTCCTGGGCGTGCCGAACGCCGTCAACGTGTTCTGGACGCTGTCGTACGAGATGGTGTTCTACCTGCTCGTGACGGCGATGTTCCTCGCCGGGGTGCACCGGGCCAGCGCCCGGGTCGCCCTGGGGTTCGGCGTGGCCGCCGCGATGCTCGGCGTGGCGCTGCCGACCGCGCTGCTCGCCGCCCGCTGGCCGGGCGGGACGACGCTCGTCGCCGCGCCCGTCCTCGCGGGCGGGCTGGCGGCCCTGGTCAGCCGGCGGCGCGCGGTGCGGCGGGCCGGGATCGCGGTCGTGGCGGGGCTGGCGCTGACGCTGCTCGTCCTCGACAGCCGTATCGGCGGGGTCGAGAGCCTGTGCATCATCGCGACGATGTTCGCGGGGACGGCCGTGCGCGGCATCGAGGACGGGAGGCTGCGCGCATGGCCCGCCGCCGCGATGGTCGCGGTCGTGCCCGTCCTGTCGCTGCTGGCCGGCCTGCGGCCCCCGACCGCCTGGGCCGCGCCCGGCGGCACGCAGTCGCTGGGCCTGGACTGGTCGCTGGCGGTGGCCGCGGCCTGGCTGACGTTCCTCGGCGGCTTCGCCCTGCGCCGCCGGTCCATGCCCCGGGCGCTGGTGTGGTCGGGGCTGGTCAGCTATTCGCTCTATCTGCTCCATCCGCTGGTCGTCCAGACGGTCTGGAGGGCCTCCGGGGATCCGGGCGGGATGCCGGGCATCGTCCGGCTCGGCTGGGGGGTGGTGCTGGTCGCGGCCGTCCTCGTCTCGGCGGGGCTGGCCCACCGGTACGTGGAGAGGCCTGCGCAGCGCCTGGGACGGCGCCTGGCCCGCCGCGGGAGGCCCCCGGCCCCGGCC
>NZ_SMKU01000493.1 GCF_004349215.1 Actinomadura rubrisoli
GCGGTGGGCTCGGACGGGGCCGGGTCGATCCGGATTCCGGCCGCGTGGACGGGGCTCGTGGGCATCAAGCCCCAGCGGGGACGGGTGTCGGGGTATCCGCAGACCGATCCGTTCAACGGGATCACGGTGTGGGGGCCGCTCGCGAGGAGTGTCGGGGACGCGGCGTTGCTGCTGGACGTCATCAGTGGGAGCCATCCGGACGACGTTTATCAGGTGGGGGCTCCTGTGAGGTCCTTTTCGGAGGCGGCCAAGAGGGATCCGGGGAAGCTGAGGATCGCCGTTTCGTTCAAGACGGCGTTCGGGGTGAGCGGGAGGCTGGATCCGGAGATTCGGGCGGCTGTGGAGCGTCTCGCACGGCGGTTGACGGAGTTGGGGCACAAGGTCTTTCCCGCTGATCCGGATTACGGGCTCATCGGGCTCGGGCTGGTTCCGCGCGGGACGGCGGGTGTCGCCGAGCGGCTGGACGCGATGCCGGATCCGCGGCCGGAGGCCCGGACGGAGGTCGAGGCGCGGATCGGGAGACTGGTGGGGCGGCGGCTCTTGCCGCTGGCCAAGCGGATGGATCCCTATCTGCATAGGAAGGTCGGGCGCATTTTCCGGTACGCGGATGTGGTGCTGACGCCCACTACGGCGCGGCCTCCGTTGAGGATCGGGGCTTTCGACGGGGCGGGTTATCGGAAGACGCAGTCGGGGGTGGCGGCTGCGTGTCCTTATGCCTGGACGTGGAATGTCCTCGGATGGCCGGCGGTGAACGTGCCCGCGGGGTTCACCGGGAGCGGACTGCCCGTCGGGGCGCAGTTGCTGGGGCACGATTCCGATGAGGCCACGCTGATCTCCCTCGCCGCCCAATTGGAGGCGGTCGAGGGGTGGACCGGGCTGCGCCCTAGTAGCCGGCGCCGGTGAGCATGCCGCCGTCGACGAGGACCTCGCTGCCGGTGCAGTAGGACGAGTCGTCGGACGCGAGGTAGGCGACCAGGCCGGAGACCTCGGTGGTCCGGCCCATCCGGCCGAGGGGGAGCGCCTTCATGAACGCGTCGGCGCTGTCGGCCGTGGCGTTGACGACGTCGTCCTGGAGGGACATGGAGGTGAGGACGGCGCCGGGGTGGATCGAGTTGACCCGGATGCCGTGGGGGCCGAGCTCGCGGGCGGCGGCCTTGGTGAGGCCGCGGACGCCGAACTTGGCGGCGCTGTAGGCGGCGAGGCCGGAGGCGCCGATGAAGCCCTCGGTGGAGGAGACGTTGACGATCGAGCCGCCGCCGGCCGCGCGCAGGGCGGCGGTCACCGACTTCACGCCGAGCCACTGGCCGACGAGGTTGACGTCGAGGATCTGCCGGAACTCCTCCAGGGACATGTCCTCGATGGTCTTGTGCCGGATGATCCCGGCGTTGTTGACCAGGACATGGAGCGCGCCGAAGGCGGTGGTCGCGGTCTCGACGGCGTGCCGCCAGTCGTCCGGGTCGGTCACGTCCATCCGGACGAACCGGACGTCGTCCCCGAGCTCGGCGGCGAGCCCCGCGCCCGCGTCCGCGAGGACGTCGCCGAAGACCACCTTGGCGCCCTCGGCGACGAAGCGCCTGACGTGGGCCTTGCCCATGCCGCGCGCGCCACCGGTGATCAGCGCCACCTTGCCGTCAAGCTGCCCCATCGACGCTCCTCTTACCCGCGGCCACCGCGACGGCGGCGCTCTCCATGGTCCGGTAGGTCGGCACGCCCGCCGCCCGCGCGATGGCGCGGACGGCGCCGGTCACGCCGGGCGGCGCGCATTCGCCGTTCCGGACCACCAGTGTGATCCGGGTGCCCGGCTGCTCGTTCTGCAGGTCCCCCACGGCGCGGGCGTAGGCCAGCAGGGGGTCGGCGCTGTCGCCGAAGGTGAAGAAGCTCTGCGCGTTGACGTGCGTGATGACGTCGGCGAACGGGCGTTCGGAGAGGATCGCCGCGACCGCGTGCCGGACGAGATCGGGGTTCGCGCGGGGGCCGACGGGGATCTCCAGGGGGTTGGCCAGGGAACTGCCCGCGCCGAGGCCGAGGGCGCGGAGCGCCTCGCGGGCCGGGGCGGGGAGCGCGGCGAGGTCGAGGCCCGCGCCGTCGAAGACGTCCGCGGCGAGGACGGACGCGCCGCCGCTCGGCCCGATGACGAGGACCTCGGGCGTCCCGGGGACCGTGCGCGCGCCGTGCAGGTCGAGCAGGTCCAAGGCGCCGATCAGGTCGTCCTGGCTGGTGACGAGGGTGATGCCGGTCTGGCGGGCGAGGGCCGTCCACACGCGGTCGTCGCCGATCATGCCGCCGGTGTGGGACGCGGCGGCCCTGCGCCCCTGGCCGCTGCGGCCGCCGACGAGGGCGACGACGGGTGTGCGGATGCCGCGGAGCGCCTCGAAGAGGCCGCGGCCGTCGCGGGGGTCCTCCAGGTAGAGGCCGATGGCGCTGGTGCCGGGGTCGGACGCGAGGTGGCGAAGCAGCTCGGCGGGGGTGACGTCGGCGCTGTTGCCGACGGTGGCGACCTTGGAGAACGCCAGGCCGCGCTGCTCGCCGACCTTGACGATCTCCCCGGCGAGGCCTCCGCTCTGGGAGACGACGGCGATCCGTCCGGGCCGGCCCGGCGTGCCGCCGAGGAACGTCTGGCCGCTCGCGGGCGCGTAGACGCCCATGCAGTTGGGGCCGAGGAGCCGGACGCCGGACGCGCGGGCGGCGGCGATCAGGTCCTCCTCCAGCTCCGGGTGGCCCATCTCGCGGAACCCGCCGCTCATGACCTGCACGAACGGGATGCCGGACGCCTCGCGGACGACACCGGCGCACCGCTCGGCGGGCACGGCGACCAGCGCGTAGTCGATGCCGGGACCGGCGTCCGCGAGGGACGGCACGCAGGGGACGCCGTCGATGTCCGGCGCGGACGGGTGGACGGCGACGAGCCGTCCGGCGAAGCCCGCGGCCTTGTAGAAGCCGAGGAACATGTTCCCGAAGTTGGGTTTCTTCGTGGACGCGCCGACGACCGCCACGCCGCGCGGCGCGAACAGCGGCCCGAAGTCGGCGGCCTCCGCGGGCGGCGCCGGACGCGGCGGCGCCTCGTCCGGGCCGATCAGGCGGGCGTCCACGGCGACCGCGCCGGACGGGCCGCAGATGACCGGGTTGAGCTCGAATTCGGTGAACCGGTCGGCGAGCGACTCGACGACCCCGCCCGGCCCGCCGACCGCCAGGAGCACCTCGACCAGGGCGTCGAGGTCGGCGGCCGGGCCGCCCCGGAAACCGTCGAGCAGCGCCCGGCCGCGCAACTCGTCCAGCATCGCGCGGGCGTCGTCCTCGGTGACCGGGCAGAGCCGCAGCGCCGTGTCCCGCAGGACCTCCGTCCACACCCCGCCGAGCCCGACCAGCAGGACGGGCCCGAACGCGGGGTCGCGGACGGCGCCGACGATCACCTCGACGCCCGCGGCCGCCTGCTCCTCGACGAGGAACCCGTCCGGGACGATCCCGGCGGCGGCCAGCGCGGTCAGCATCGCGGCGGCGGCGTCGGCGGCCTCGCGCGCCGAGCCCAGGCCGAGGCGCACGGCGCCCGCGTCGCTCTTGTGCAGGAGCCCGGGGCCGTACGCCTTCACCGCCAGCGGCGGCGCCAGGCCGTCCGCGGACGCTTCGACGGACGCCGGGTCCGGGGCGGTCGCGCCGCGCGGCACGCCGATCCCGAACCCGGAGATCCACGCCTTGACGGCGTGTTCGGGGAGGACGCTCATCTGCTTCCCTCAGTGGACGCGGTCGGCGTACAGGTCGCGGATGCCCCGGCGCAGCAGCTTTCCGGGACCGCCCGACGCGTCCTGCGTGTGCGGCAGCCCGCCCGCGACCACGACGGTGTCGGGCACCTGGTGGGCGGGCAGCCGGGCGGCGAGGGCGGCCTTCACCGCGTCGCCGTCCAGGGACGCGCCGGACCGGGGCACCACCGCGAGGAGGATCTTCTGCTCCACCGCGTCCTGGCCCTCGGGATGCGCGGGGACGCCGGCGGCGCCCGCCTCGGCCACGCCCTCCACCTCGATCGCGGCCTCCTCGATCTGCGCGGGCTGCGACCAGCGGCCGTCCTTGAGCAGGGAGTCCTCGCGGCGGCCGAGGACGAACAGGAACCCGTCCCCGTCCATCCGGCCGAGGTCCCCGCCGACGTACCAGCCGTCGCGGAGCACGTCGGCGGTCTTGCCGGGCAGCCCGTCGTAGCCCGCCATGACGTTCGGCCCGCTCAGGTTGATCTCGCCGACCTCGCCGACGACGCGGCTCCCGTCCGGGCCGGTGACCCGCACCGCGCACGACATGCGCGCCCGCCCGACGGACGCGATGTCCTGGCTGCCGTCGTCCTGCCGTCCGAAGCAGGTGTAGGGCGCCTCGGTCTGCCCGTAGTAGCTGTAGATCGCCGCGTCCGGCATCCGCTTCGCGATGCGCTCGCGGAGCCCGGGCAGCAGCGGCTCGCCGCCCAGCACGATCGCCTTGAGGGACGACAGGTCCGCGTCCTGGTGGTCGTCGGACCCGAGCAGCGCGGAGAAGAAGCTCGGGATCAGGCTGACGTGGGTGACCCTCTCGCGCGGGACGACCTTGAGGAAGTTGGCCGGGCCCCAGTCCTGCTCCAAGACGAGGGTCATGCCCGCGTAGAACGCCGGCCCGACGAGGGCGGGGAAGCCGATGCCCCAGATGATCGCGCCGGTGCCCATCACCGAGTCCTGGTCGCGGTCCACGTCCAGCCAGATCTGCGCGGTGGCCAGCGAGCTGAAGTGGGTGTGCATGACGGCCTTGGGCAGCCCGGTCGTCCCGGAGGTGTAGAACAGCGCGAGCACGTCGTTCCCGAACCCGCCGAGCGGCGGTTCCGCCTCGCTCGCTCCGGCGGCCAGCGCGTCCAGGTCGGCGGTGCCGTCCGCGGCGCCGCCGACGCGCAGCCACAGCTTCACGTTCGGCAGCGCCGGGCGGATGGCCGCGACCAGGTCGTCCACCGTCGCGTCGTACACGAACGCGGTGCACTCGGACCGCTCGACGACCTGCCGCAGCGTGTCGGCGGGCCAGTACGGGTTCAGCGCGGCGACGGTCGAGCCGATCTTCATCTGCGCGAGGTAGACCTCGGCGACGTGCAGGGTCTCGTTCATCAGCGACGCCACGCGGGTGCCGGGCGCGACCCCGGCGGCGAGCAGCGCGTGCGCGACCCGGTTGACCTTCCGGTTCAGCTCGTCGTAGGTGAGGCTCTGGTCGCCGCAGTAGGTCAGCGCCACCTTGTCGGGCGTGCGCAGCGCGTTCGCGGTGAGGATCGCGTAGGCGTAGTTGGTGAAGGGGTTCTCTCGCGCCACGGCTCGGCTCCTTCGGCTCCGGCGGGGGTGGGGACG
>NZ_SMKU01000494.1 GCF_004349215.1 Actinomadura rubrisoli
GGAGGCCCGGACCCCCGCGCCCGCCGCCCGCACCCCGCGTCCGGACGATCTCGACCAGCCCCGCTCCACGGCGCAACGCGACCGCCTCCTGGCGATGCTGGACGATCCGTCCCCGCAACGCCGCGAGACCGCCGCCCGCGCCCTGCTCGACTGGCCCGAACCCGCGACCCGTCACGTACTGCTCCGCGCCTACCTGGACGGCAGGATCGAGCTGCCCGTCCCCATGAGCGGCGTCCCGGGGAAGGGCGAGCGCCTCGTCCGCCTGGCCGGGCACCTGGACGCCGTCGAACTGGAACCGCTCGTCCCTGCCCTCCTGTCCGCCTGGGAACACGGCGACCGGTCCGCCGGGGACGCCCTGCGCCGCGTGGCCCCCGACATCGTGGCCGATGCCCTCTCCGGACGGCTCGCGGACCGCGCGTGGGGCCTGCTCGACCTCCTCGCGGGCCGTCCGCTGCTGCGCACGCCCGCCCTGGAGCGCACCGTCCAGCACCTCCGCGCCGAGGGCCGCGACGACCTGGCCGGCAAGCTCATCCTGGTGGACGGCCCGCTCCGCGACCCCGGCGCGGCCGCCGACGACGAGGCCGCACTGTCGGCGCTCCGCGAGCACCGGCCCGGGACCGTCCGCGAACCCTCAAGGGCGGAGCTGCTCAAGCGGGCCCGCGAGGGCGATCCCAAGGAGATCCGCCGCGCCTTGACCGCGCTCGCCGAGGCCCCTCCGGACGGCGAGTTCACCGGACTCCTCGCGGAGCTGATCGTCCACCGGGAGACCAAGGTCAGGTTGCACGCGCACCGCGTCTCCCGCCGCGTCCTGGACCGGGCCGCCTACCTGGCCCAGACCACCCGGCTCCTGGACGACCCGGAGCCGGGCGTCGTGCGCTCCGCCGTCAGGACGCTGTCCCACGCGTCCCATGAGCCGGCCATCCCTGGCCTGGTCACCCTGCTGGCGCACGCCCACCGGCTCGTCCGCGAGGCGGCCGCCGAAGGGCTCGTCCTGATCGGCGCGCCCGCGATCCCCGCGCTGCGCCACGCCGCGTCCCGGGCCCGCCCCGACCGCCGTCAGCGCTACATCGCCGTCCTGCGAAAGATCACCGGTTAGGCGGGGCGTCACTCTGGCGCAGGTGGCCGGCCGTCGCCCCGCCGGAGCTGGGCGTTGATGCGCTGGGCCTCGGCGAGCTGGTCTTCCAGGATGATGATGCGGCAGGCCGCCTCCAGGGCCGTGCCCTGGTCGACCAGGTCGCGCGCCCGCTGGGCGAGGCGCAGCTGGTAGCGCGAGTAGCGGCGGTGCCCGCCCGCCGAGCGCTGCGGCACGAACAGCTTGGCGACGTCCAGGCTGCGCAGGAACGCCGGGGTGACGCCGAGGATCTCGGCGGCGCGGCCCATGCTGTAGGCCGGGTAGTCGTCGTCGTCCAGCCTGTCCTGGACGGAGGTGCCAGGGGCGTCGTGTTCTGGGTTGGTGCCGGACCGAGCCGGCTGAGGTGCTTTCACAAAACCTTCCGTACCGCCACGGGAAACGCCAACGGGGCCCCGGCGCCAATCCCGGCGCCGGGGCCATGAGGTACAACACCATCTATCCGGCCGCGTGACCGGTTCTCGTCCGCGCCACCCGCGCAAAGCGGCGGCGCGTGGATCGCGAATGCGTGACCGTAGACCACCGTCCAATCCGTGGAGCTCCGGTACCCGTGCGGCGTGAAGCCCGCGACGGGCGATCCCGATGGTGCCGAGAACCCCCTTCCTTGTTTCCCTACCTGTGTTCCTTCTCTTACCTGCGTTCCTGCTGTCGGCGACCCGTTGGCCACCGGGCGCCGAGCCGGCTGCCGGAGTCCCTTCCGTTGCGTTGACCCCAACACGCCCGACCCGCGCCATCCATCTGCTCGGGCAGTTCGTCCTCTGCCACGTCTCATGGACTTGTTTCCGCTTCGATGTCAGTTACTCTACCCCACCCTCCCGCGAATATCTACCGCCCCCACTAAAGATTTTCTCAACCCCACGCACACGACCGCCCCAGCGCCCAGCCCACGATCGTCAGCGACCGCCGGTCAGAGCCGAAGGCTCCTCCCACGGCAGCACAGCCGAGGACGAGCCTTCGCTGCGATCGCACGCGACCTGGCCGTCAGCGGCAGCAGACCCGTGCTGCCCACAGCCGGTGCCGTAGCGCCGAGCGGGAGAACCTCGTGCGGGCCCGGTCGCCGCCGTCCACGAGGTTCCACGCCAAGGTGGACGTTCTGCGTCGAGACGCGGCATGCTCAGGCGCGCTCTGGCAGGGATGGAGATCGCCGAACGCGTCAGACGCCACCGGTCTCGCCGATGACGCCTGATCACAGTTGGCATGTCTGAGTTGCGCCGCCCCTCGACATCCCGGCGGTCAGCACACTCCTGGCAGCAGCGGCGGACTCTCTGAGACGGCGCGGATCCTCCAGCTTCCAGCGTCACGGTGGCGGCTGTCTCCGTGTCGATGGATTCCCTGATGGTGTTGCTAACCCTTGGCGATGATGGCGTTGGCATTGCGCAGCCACTGGGCGACTACCGTTTTCCCGGCTTCGAGCTTTTCCCTGTTCTCGTTGATCAGCTTGCTCTGATGGGCGGTTTCGACTGCCACGGCAATACCGACGATGTTGGTCTGCTGCCTGCATGCGGCGTCTGCGGCTGCGACGTGGCGCTCCCGTTCGGAGGGCGGTTCGGCGGTTGGCCGCTTGTCCCAGTCGGGATCGAGGCGAGCGCTCTCGGGTGCGTCGTAGTCCAGGTCGCGGGCCTTCATGCACGAGGACCATTGGGAAACCGCGGCCCTGTAACGGCTGTCCTTCATCACCGCAACCGTCCCCGATGTGCGGACTGACCTGGGATCCAACTCAAGAGTGCCCGTGCCTTCTTTGACCTTCCTGTCGCCCTCAGCGAAACATCCTCCATCGGGGATCGAGCGGCCCTTCGGTGTGGACTTCCTGGTTCCGAGGTAGGCGGCGCCGAGGTGGCTGTCAGCATCGGGGGCCGCCCTGCCCGCCTTGGTCTCGCCTTCGTCCGGTGGGGTTATGCCGCCGTACCCCCGCTTGGCCGCGATGTCCGGATCCAGATACTCGACGACCCGCTCGTCAGCGTCGGTGGGATCGATGGCGGCCAAGGCGGCCGTGGAGGATGCGCCGAAACCTAAACTTCGCAGGCAGTCGCGGGCGCCGATCGCCCGGGCCTTCTCGATAAGACCGACCTCGTCAATGGAAAGAATGTAGGAGTCGAGAGGGAGAGGAATGTGCGCGTTGCTCGTCACGGTCGGAATCGGGCCGAGGGGCGGCTCGTCCGAGGAGCGATTGCCGGCTGCGACCTTCTCCGTGCCGCAACCGGCCACGGCCGACAGGGTCACCACGGCGGCGATCCAGCGGATCCGCCGGGAGTGATGTGAACTTCGGACGATCTTCATGTTAGGTTCCTCTCCAGTCAGTCGAAGTGGCGGGTGTCCCTGCGGATCGGCTCGCAGCGTCGTGACCTTCGTACTGCGGATTCTCCGCTGATGCAGGGCTCACTTCCAGCGCTGCTGCGGCTCGGCCGAGTTGTTGATGGTCCGTTGCTCCTGCGTGTAGAGCTGGGAGCCCCTTGAGGTGTCGGTTACCGAGATGACCAGCGGACGGTAGCCGGAGCAGCCTTGGGCCCGCTGAAGCATGTATCCGCCCTGCACAGTGTGGCGCCACCATCGCTGATTGGCTTGTGCGTGCCAGTCCCACTGAACCATCGGCGCGAAGCAGTATCTGGCGTCACCGTCGAGGGCCTTGTTGCTCCCCGCGTTGATGTACGCCTTGGAGCCGTCCGAGTGGGTGGCCGACCACCACTTCTGGTTGTTCCCCCTGTTGCCGGGCCAATGGATGATGGGGTTGCCGTTTCCGGTGCGGCCCTGGTAATTGTCCATGTACCCGCCAGTCCTGGCGTTCTTCCATGTCACCCATCCGTCGGCGTGCGCCGCGGGTGCAAGGAACGCGAACCCCGCGACCGTCAGCAGCCCCCCGGTCAGCCCTGCCTTGACAAGCGTGGCAACTCCTGATCTCACCATTTCCACTCCCTCTGTCCAAGGCCCCGTTCGGCCGTCCTCGCCCTGAAGACCGGCAGTCGATTCCTGGCGAAGATCTGCCGTTCTCGTGCCGATCCGGGCCGCGCACGCCTGTTCCGTGGGCCGGATACGGCGCCAGTACCAATGCTCGCCTTGCATGCAGGGAATCGCAAGATCATAAGCTGTGTCGGCCTCGTCGCGCAGGGTGAAAACTCGGCGTGACAGCGATATTTTCCAGGCTTGACCACATGCGGAAAGTTGGCTGTGTCCTGAACCTCTTGCCGCTTGAGTGATTTCCGGCCATGATCAGGCGGCCGACTCGATCTCACCCGTGGCTTTGCTTACGGAGGGTGGAAGTGTGAATACCCTTACGCGCCGTAACGTGGTACTCGCGGCGGCAATTGTCGGCTCGATGGTCGCCGCACTGTTTCAGCCGCTCCCGGCGAAGGCCGCCCCCGCGCCGCGGCCGTTCGCCGTCCCACGACCGGCGACCGCTCCTCCAACATCCGAGTCGCCCGGCATTCTCGCCGACCAGCGCGCCGGCATTCTCGGCACGAGGTGGAATGTCTCCGGTGACATGGCGTGGACGACGATCGGCGACGCCACTGGTCTGCATCTGCTGACGGCTGAGGCCCGGGCGGGATACACCTGGCACACGGCCGCCACGCTGACCGTGTCCGGACTCGAGACCGATCAATGGATCGGCAACGCTTGCTTGACGTCCTCGGGTCGGCACGCGGTTGTGGTGTACGCGCCCCGGACCTTCACCAACAAGCCCGGCCTGGCGCGGCGCGGCGCCTTCACCGCCGTGGTGGACCTGCGCGACGGCGCTGTGACGAAGCTGCCGTTCACCGCCAGCCTCGCCTACTTCAACCCTGGCTGCGGCACAGGCGAGGATGCCGTGCTCACGCAGGAAGGCGACGAGGATCTTGGCAAGACCCGACTCGTGCGCCTCGACGCCGCAACCGGAAGGCTAAGTGCGGGGATCGAGCTCAAGGGCCAGGTCACCTCGGCTGTTCCCACCCGAAGCGGGATCGCGGCGGCCGAAGGGTTCCGCCTGGTCAACGTCACCGGCGGCCGGATGCGACGAGTCGCCGCGACAGCGGGCGTGCCATCCTCGCTGACCGTGGATTCGGGCGGCGGTGTGAACTATCTCGACGTCGACCGTGGCCGGGGCACGACACGGCTGCTGCGCACGACGGGAACGATAACGCGGGTGCTGGCGGAGGGCCCGGCGGGGGAAGTC
>NZ_SMKU01000495.1 GCF_004349215.1 Actinomadura rubrisoli
GTCCGGGGGCGCCGGGTCCGCGGAGGCCGCCTCCGCGGGGGCGGAGTCCTTGTCAGGGGGCTCGTCGTCGGCCTTGCCCAGGCGCGTGCCGTCGATCTGGAGGCCGCGCGCGGCCAGCACCACGGCCAGGACGCCGCCGCAGACGATCGCCGAGTCGGCCAGGTTGAAGACCGGGTAGTGCGGCAGCTCGATCCAGTCCACGACGTGGCCCTTGAGGGGCGCCGGGGCGCGGAACAGCCGGTCGATGAGGTTGCCGATCGCGCCGCCGAGCAGCAGGCCCAGGCAGACGGCCCAGGGCAGGCTCCGCAGGTTGCGGGCGGTGCGCAGGATGGCCGCGACCACACCGCACGCGATCACCGTGAAGACGATCGTGTAGCCGGTGCCGATCGAGAAGGCCGCGCCGCTGTTGCGGGTCTCGCGCAGCGTCACGAGCCCGCCGAGCAGCCGGATCGGGTCCTCGTTCTGCAGCGTCGCCACGACGATCGTCTTGGACAGGATGTCGACGGCGAGCGCGGCCAGGGCCACGGCGATCAGCACGCCGACGCGGCGCGGCCGAGGAGATCCCGTGGATTCCTCGGCCCCGCCCTCTGGGTTCGTTGAGTCGCTCAGCGACGTTCCTCGCGTTGTTTGCATGTCACACACAGGGTCGCACGCGGAAAGACCTGGAGGCGCGCCTTGCCGATCGGCTTGGCGCAGGACTCGCAGATCCCGTACGTGCCGGCGTCCATCCGCTGGACGGCCCGCTCGATCTGGGCGAGCAGGTCCTGCGAATTGTAGGACAACGCCAGCTCGTGCTCGCGCTCGTAGGTCTTCGCGCCCGCGTCGGCCTGGTCGTCGCCGGCGCCCTCGCTGGTGTCGCCCTCGGCGATGTGGCTGGCGGACGCGGCGATCTCGGCGCGCAGGGCGGCGATCTGCTCCTCCAGCCCGGCCCGCACCTCGGCGAGCTCGGCGGCGGTCCAGTGGCCCTCCCCCTCGCGGACGGGCAGCTCCGCCGCCTTCGAGGAGGCCCGCGCGGCCTTGCCGCCGGTGAGCGCCTTGCCGGTGCCCCGGGCCTTCTTGCCGGAGGGCGTCTTGCCCCTCCCCGCGCCGGCCATGTCGGCCTCCCTCGCGCTGATCGCCTCGACGGGCAGTGCGGGCAGCATAGGTCCCCTTTCACGGGCACGGTGAACGACCTGCGTCTGTTACCGACCGCTTATGCCCGGTGCCCGAGCGTGCGGAAACCACAGAGATCGCAGAATCTCGTCAAGAAACGGCGCCGGACCCTCCGGGCGGGCGGGACGATAACCGGAAGAGGAACCGTCCCGCTTGCGTTAGAGTCGGGGCGAGCAGTCGTATCGGCAGGCTTTGATGGGGACACCTGCCGCCGCACGCAGCCATGAGCGACCCGGGGACGGTGCGAGCCCGGGGGCGAGCCCGGCGGTCTGATCACCCCGGAGCCGCCGGAAGAACCGCCCCGGACCCCGCGTCCGCGGCCAAGTAGACCCGGTGGCCGAGACTCGAACGAAGCGGACCGTGCCGTTCCGGCGCGGTCAAGGAGGGTGGTACCGCGGGATCCCGTCCGGACGATCCGGGCAGTGTCTCGTCCCTCCGGTCCACGTGCAGTACACGTCGATCCGGAGGTCCGCATCGTGAGCCGAGGTTTTCGGCCCCTGCCCGCGCAGGTCGATCTGCCCGCCATGGAGCGGGACCTGCTGCGCCGCTGGGAGGAGAGCAAGGTCTTCGAGCGGTCGCTGGAGCGCACCGCGTCCGGCCCCCGGTGGGTGTTCTACGAGGGGCCGCCCACCGCCAACGGCATGCCCGGCGTGCACCACGTCGAGGCCCGCGTCTTCAAGGACGTCTTCCCGCGCTTCAAGACCATGAAGGGCTACCACGTCCCCCGCAAGGCGGGCTGGGACTGCCACGGGCTGCCCGTCGAGGTGGCCGTGGAGAAGGAGCTCGGCCTCACCGGCAAGAAGGACATCGAGGAGTACGGCGTCGCGGAGTTCAACGCCCGCTGCCGCGAGTCGGTGCTGCGCCACGTGGACGCGTTCGAGGAGATGTCCGAGCGGATGGGCTTCTGGGTCGACACGGCCCAGGCGTATCGCACGATGGACGCCGAGTACGTCGAGGCCGTGTGGTGGTCCCTGAAAGTCATCTTCGACAAGGGCCTGCTGTTCCGCGACTTCCGCATCACGCCGTACTGCCCGCGCTGCGGGACGGGCCTGTCCGACCACGAGCTGGGCCAGCCCGGCGGGTACGAGACGGTCTCCAGCCCGTCGGTGTACGTGCGGATGCCGGTGGCGTCCGGCCCGCTCGCCGAGCTGGGCGCGTCCCTGCTCATCTGGACGACGACGCCGTGGACGCTGGTGTCCAACACCGCCGTGGCCGTCCACCCGGAGGTCGTCTACGTCGCGGCCCGCCCGGCGGGTTCCGACGAGGTGCTGGTGGTGGCGGAGCCGCTGCTGGAGCAGGTCCTCGGAGAGGGCGCCGAGCGGCTCGCCTCCTTCCAGGGCACCGAGCTTGAGCGGACCGCCTACCGGCGCCCGTTCGACCTGGTCGACATCCCGGACGCGCACTACGTCGTGCTGGGCGACTACGTCACCGTCGAGGACGGCACCGGCCTGGTCCACCAGGCGCCCGCGTTCGGCGGCGACGACATGACCGTCTGCAAGCGCTACGGCATGCCGATCGTCAACCCGATCGGGCCGGACGGGCGGTTCCTGCGCGAGGTGCCGCTGGTCGGCGGGAAGTTCTTCAAGGACGCCGACGAGCCGCTGACCGACGACCTGCGCGCGCGCGGGCTGCTGTTCCGCGGCGGCCACTTCGAGCACAGCTACCCGCATTGCTGGCGCTGCCACACCCCGTTGCTCTACTACGCGCTCCCCGCCTGGTACATCCGCACCACGGAGATCAAGGACCGGCTGCTGGAGGAGAACGACAGGACCAACTGGTTCCCCGAGACGGTCAAGACGGG
Organism: Actinomadura rubrisoli; assembly: GCF_004349215.1. GTDB lineage: Bacteria > Actinomycetota > Actinomycetes > Streptosporangiales > Streptosporangiaceae > Spirillospora > Spirillospora rubrisoli. The sequence goes on from NZ_SMKU01000495.1 coordinate 2,954, forward strand.
CCGGTACGGGGAGTGGCTGCGCAACAACGTCGACTGGTCGCTGTCACGCAGCCGCTACTGGGGCACGCCGCTGCCGCTGTGGGTGTGCGACGAGGACCACGTCACCTGTGTGGGCTCGCTCGAAGAACTGGGTGAACTGGCCGGAAGCGACATGTCCGCGCTCGACCCGCACCGTCCGTACGTGGACGACGTCACGTTCGCGTGCCCCGGCGACACGGCATCGGGCACGTGCGGATCGGAGGCGCGGCGGGTACCGGACGTGATCGACGCCTGGTACGACTCGGGCTCGATGCCGTTCGCCCAGTGGGGCGCGCCGCACCGCAACAAGGAGGTCTTCGAGAGCTCCTACCCGGCGCAGTACATCTGCGAGGCACAGGACCAGACGCGCGGCTGGTTCTACTCCCTCATGGCCGTCGGGACGCTCGTGTTCGACAGGTCGTCCTACGAGAACGTCCTGTGCCTGGGGCTGATCCTCGCCGAGGACGGCCGCAAGATGAGCAAGCACCTCGGCAACGTGCTGCGCCCGATCCCGCTCATGGACGAGCACGGCGCCGACGCCGTCCGCTGGTACATGCTGGCGAGCGGGCTGCCCTGGGCCGCCCGCCGGGTCGGCCACGGCGCCCTGGAGGAGATCGTCCGCAAGGTGCTCCTCACGTACTGGAACACCGCCTCGTTCTTCGTCCTCTACGCCAACGCGGCACAGGCCCAGGGCCGGGCATGGACGCCGGACCGGCTGGCCGAGGCGCCGGCCCCGGCCGACCGTCCGCTGCTGGACCGCTGGGCGCTGGCCGAGCTGCACCGCACGGTCGGCGAGGTCGACACCGCGCTGGAGCAGTTCGACACCGCGCGCGCGGGACGGCGCCTGGCCGAGTTCGTCGACGACCTGTCCAACTGGTACGTGCGGCGGTCCCGCCGCCGGTTCTGGGAGGGCCCGGAGAGCGCCGAGGGCGCGTCCGCGTTCGCGACGCTCTACGAGTGCCTGGAGACCCTGACGCGCCTGATGGCGCCGATGGTGCCGTTCGTGACCGACCACGTCTGGGACGTGATCCGTCCCGAGGACGGCCCCGAGTCGGTGCACCTCGCCGACTGGCCCACCGTGCGGGACGATCTGCTCGACGCCGGCCTGAGCGCGCAGATGGGGCTCGTCCGGCGGCTGGTGGAGCTCGGCCGTTCCGCGCGCGCCGCCAGCGGCGTCCGGACCCGCCAGCCCCTCGGCCGCGCCCTGGTCGGCGCGCCCGGCTGGGCGGCGCTGCCGGCGCAGCTGCGCGGCCAGATCGCCGAGGAGCTGAACGTGCTGGCCTTCGAGGAGCTGTCCTCGATCGGCGGCGACCTGGTGGAGTACGAGGTCAAGCCCAACTTCCGGGGGCTCGGCAAGCGGTTCGCCAAGGACACCCCGAAGGTGGCCAAGGCGATCACCTCGGCCGACCCGGCGGCCCTCGTGCACACGCTGCGCGACGGCGGCGCGGCCGCGGTGGAGGCCGCCGACCTCGGCACCGTCCGGCTGGCGGCCGACGACGTGATCGTCACCGAACGGCCCCGCAGCGGCTGGGCGGTGGAGAGCGCCGCGGGCGAGACCGTCGCGCTCGACCTCACGGTCACGCCGGAACTGCGCCGCGCGGGCCTGGCGCGCGAGGCCGTCCGCCTCGTCCAGGAGGCCCGCAAGGCCGCCGGGCTGGACGTCACCGACCGCATCGAGCTGTGGTGGGAGGCCGCCGGGGACGACCTGGCCGAGGCCCTGCGCGCGCACGGCGCCGAGGTCGCCGCCGAGGTCCTCGCCACCTCGGTCGCCGAGGGACGTCCCGACGGCCTCGACGCGGGCCGCGACGACGAGCTGGGCCTGAGCTACTGGCTCCGCAAGGCGTGACGGGACTTCGCGATGACCGCGTCCGGCACTCCACCGGACGCGGTCATCGCGCAGAACCGTCCCCCAGGGTCTTTTTCGCGACACATCGCGTTTGCGATGATGAAGGGGTGAACCTTCCCGAGCAGCCCTCCGACACCTCCTCCCCCGCGCCCATGCGCGCATCGGACGCCGACCGCGACCAGGTCGCCGACCGCCTCCGCGAGGCCCTGGCCGAGGGCCGCATCACGCCGGAGGAGCACGCCGAGCGCATCGACGTCGTCTACAACGCCAAGACCTACGCCGACCTGGAACCCGTCCTCGCCGACCTGCCGTCCGAGCGTCCGCGGGTGGACATGCGCAAGGAGGACCCCCTCCCGCCGCCTCCCCCGCAGTCG
>NZ_SMKU01000496.1 GCF_004349215.1 Actinomadura rubrisoli
GGCGGCGTCCTCGGCGCTGCGGTCTCCGGAACGTTCCTCGGAGTGCCCGGCGGCGGGGTGCTCGGGCGAGGTGCTGTCCGGGAGGAGGCCGGACGCCTCCAGGTAGTGGCGGCCGCGCGGGGTGATGTCCCAGGAGTTCTGGCGCCACTCCTTGCGGCGCCACACGACGCCGGCCGACAGCAACTTGCGCCCGACGCGGCTGATCTCGGTCTCGTCGGTGCCGAGCTCGGCGGCGAGCTGCTGGTTCGACAGGCCCTGGCGGCGTGCGACGGCGAGCAGGAACCGCGCGGCGTGGCCGCCCGGCTGGAGCGCGAGCTGGAGCCCGGACGGCAGCCGCCTGAGGGCCCAGTGGACGACGTCGATCAGGCCGAGGATCCGTCCGCGCTGCTCGCGCTGCGGGCCGTCGAGGGCGTCGATGTCCAGATAGTGGCGGTGCAGCCACTGGAGCCCGTCCTGGCATTCGACGAGCGCCGGCTCGTCCGCGCTCAGCGACGCGTCGGTGATCAGCATGCCGAGGGCGCTGAAGTGCCCGTCGCTGATCACCTTGGCGTGTTCCATCGCGTCGATGAGCCGGCGGACCTCCGTCTGGCGACCGCCTCCGGGCGACCGATCACTCGATGTCGTCTCTGCCCTCACGTTCACGGCTACTCCAAGGTCGATGAGCGGGGCCGGATTCCTCCAGCGTGCGCTCGATGCCAAGTGAATGTCAAGTGAAGTCGGCGGCCGCTCTGTAGCGGATGCCACTGAATGACGCTCCCGGGCCGGTTAGCATCGGGCCATCACCTGTCAACCATCGCTGTCAGACTCCCCGGGGGCGCTTATGACGGACCAGTCGGCGTCAGCTGACTACCCGGCCGGACCAGCGGACTTGTTCGTCCGGTTATACGACGAGATTCCCGACGCCGTCTTCCAGGGCTGGACGGCCACGCGCTGGTACGACGACCCGCGCGTCCGGCGGGAGGCCAACGCCGTCGCCGAGATCGTCCTGGACTGCGGCACGCTCGACCCCGCGGTCACCGAGGAGATCATCGGCCGCGACGGGGACCTCGGCCGCTTCACGATCCTGCTGGGCCTGGACACCGCGCTCGCCCACGCCAGCCCGTACGGCCCGTACCACGGCGCTCCCGCGCTGACCGGCGTGCTGGTCGGCTACCTGACCGAGGGCAGGATGAACGGGCAGGGCACGACGGGCGCGCTGCTCCCCCGGTGCGCCTACCCGGGACGTCCGCGCGGGCGGCGCGCCAAGGCCGAGTTCTTCGGCGTGCAGCGCGTCCCGCAGGCCGAGTGGGACCGGATCGAGCACGCGATCGTGCCCGCCGTGAACGACCCGCACTTCGGCCGGGAGGAGCCGGTGCCGGTCGGCTGCGCGCCGCTGCTGGAGACCTTCGACGACGTGGAGATCGAGTTCGAGGAGCGGCTCGGCATGACCGTCTACCGGCTGCGGCCGATGGACTCCGCCGGGATCCGCAGCCGCATCAAGTCGATCATCCGGCGGCTGGACGAGTCAGGGGCGCGGCTCGCGGTGATGCCCGAGGCCGCCCTGTCGGACGGGCTGCTGGAGCACTGGAAGGAGGTCGCGTTCGACACCGCCGGGCGCGACCGCGACCGCCACCCGCTGCGGTTCCTGCTGCTCGGCAGCGGCCCCCTCGGCCCGGACGACCCGCCGCCGAACCGCGCCGTGCTGATCGACCGCTGGACGGGTCAGGAGCTGCTCGTCCAGGACAAGCTGTCCGGCTTCACGCTGGACGCGGCGCAGATGCGGCTGTGGCGGCTGCCGAACGCCCCGGACTCCGGCACGGCCGAGGAGTACGCGGCGCTCGGCACCCGGGTCCGGCTGCTCGACTCCTCACTCGGCCGGCTCGCGGTGCTGATCTGCGAGGACCTCGGCCAGTCGATCGGCTGGGAGCGCGAGCTGCGCTCCTGCGGCGTCTCGCACCTGCTCGTCCCGATCTTCTCCAAGCCGATCCTGGAGCACCGCTGGGAGCAGCAGGGCGCCGAGCGGCAGATCGCGGGCCTCGGCAGCTGGGTCGTGGTGTCCAACAGCCTGGCGGTCGGCGCGGCCATCCCCGACGACGAGCTCCAGGGCACCCGCTACACCTGCCTCGTCGCCGGGCCGAAGAGCCTGGACCGCACGGCCTACGAGATCGACCTCCAGTTCGGCGCGGCGAGCACGGGCGTCGAGCTGGGCCGGCTCCCCACCTCGGAGCTGCCGCGCGTGCTCCCCGGCGCCGCGTACGACGTCTGGCACGACCACTGGCAGGACGCGAAGAAGGACGTGAAGAAGGGCACGAAGAGGGGCGCGGCGAAGGGCGTCAGGCGACCGTGAACGGCTCGGGCGCGCCCGCCGGGCCGCCGGGGGTGTCGACGATCGGACGGCCCGTGAGGGCTCCGGGCGGCACGGTCGTCCGCAGGCGCGCGTCGGTCACGTCCATCACGGGCGACTCGGCGCCGCCGAAGCGGACGCGCGTCGCCGAGGCCAGGCCCGCGCCGTGGATCGTGACCGTGGTGCCGACCGGACCGGACGCGGGCTCGATCGCGGTGATCCGGGGCGCCAGCGCCTGGTCGCGGCCCTGCTGGGCGGGCGCCAGCAGCGTCGCGAAGACGGTGCGGAGCTTCTCGGCGGTCTCCCGGGAGAACAGGCCCACCAGCGCGGCGATGGCGGTGATGCCGTACGGGTTGATATCGGACGCACCGCCCGTCGGCGAGGTCAGGCCGCCGCGCAGCACGAGGTAGACGATCAGCCCGAGCAGGGCCCCGACGAACGGCAGGAACAAGTACATCATCAGCCAGCTGCGGCGCAGCGAGCGGTTCCCGACGTACCAGTACATGGAGCGCAGGGCGTGCACGGCCGAGCCGAGCGCCCCGGCGGCCAGGACGATGACGAACAGGCCCGCCTCGCGGGACACCCGGGGCGACCAGCCCGGCAGGTGGACGGTCGACGCGCTCGCCGGCGGCGGGACGCGCCCGTCCGGCCCCGCGGCGGGCGCGGGCGGCCACGCCTGGACGAGGACCGTCACCAGCACCCCCGTGAGGAGCAGCAGGAGGACCGAGGCGGCGACGATGTCGCGGGTGCGGGCGTACTCGGATCCGACCGACGACTCGTTGGTCACGTCTCAGGCCCCTCTTCGGCTTTTCCCGGCGCGGTCTCCGGGGTTCCCGCCGGGTTCCCCTGCGGGATATCGAACCGTGCGGCACCGACGTTTCGCGGTGCCCCCTGTCACACGGAGCCAACAATTGCGGCATCTCATTACAAATTGGTGGAGTCTTCACCAACGGTTCGCCGGTGCGCGGCGGCCGCGGCCTACTCTCCCGCGCATGCGCCCAACAGCAGCAGCACTCGCGGCCGTCCTGACCGCCGGCCTCGCCGTCGCCGCCCAGGCGGCCGAGGCGGCGGAGCCGGAGACCTGCGGCACCCCCGCCACCCACCAGATCGCACAGGTCCAGGGCGGCGGGGACGCGACGCCCGTGCCGGGGCGGACCGTCCGGGTCGAGGGCGTCGTCACCGCGGACTTCCAGCGGTCCGACCAGCTCAAGGGCTTCTTCGTCCAGGACCCGACACCGGACGGCGACCCGGTGACCTCGGACGGGATCTTCGTGTACTCGGCCCAGGAGGTCCAGCCGGGCGACCGGGTCCTGGCGACCGGCAAGGCGGTCGAGTTCAACGGGCTGACCGAGCTGTCGCCGGTGACGTCGGTGAACGTCTGCGGCAAGGGCAAGGTGGCGCCCGCGGCCGTGCGGCTGCCGCTGAAGGACCTGGAACGTTATGAGGGCGTCCTGCTCCGGTTCGGGCAGAAGCTCACCGCCACCGAGACCTACCGGCTCGGCCGCTACGGCGAGCTGACGGTCTCCGCCGGCGGCCGCCTCTTCCAGCCCACGGACGGGCACCGTTCGACGCAGGCGGGCAACAACGCCCGGCGGCTCCTCGTCGACGACGGGTCGAACGTCCAGAACCCGCCGACGATCCCGTACACGGACCGCCGGGTCGTCCGGATCGGCGACTCCACGTCCGGGCTCACGGGCGTGCTCAGCTACGGGTTCGGCCTGTACCGGCTGGAGCCGACCAGGCCGGCGCACTTCGCCCGCTCCAACCCGCGCCCGGACAAGCCGCGGCCCGTGGGCGGCGACGTCCGGGTGGCGAGCTTCAACACGCTCAACTGGTTCACGACGCTGAACAAGCGCGGCGCGAACTCCGCCGCCGAGCAGGAACGGCAGCTCGCCAAGCTGACCGCCGCGCTCAGGGGCCTGGACGCCGACGTCGCCGGGCTCATGGAGGTCGAGAACAACGGCGACACCGCCGTCAAGGCGCTCGTCGACCGGCTGAACACCGCCGCAGGCGCGGGGACGTACTCCTGGGTCCGGCACCCGAACCCGGGGACGGACGAGATCCACGTCGCGCTCATCTACAAGACGAGGAGGGTCACGCCCGTCGGCGCGGCGCGCTCGTCCACCGAGCCGGTGTTCGAGCGGCCGCCGCTCGTGCAGGCGTTCCGGCCCGCCTCGGGCGGCGCGGCGTTCACCCTGATCGTGAACCACTTCAAGTCGAAGGGCTGCGGCGGCGCCACCGGCGCCGACCAGGACCAGGGCGACGGCCAGAGCTGCTTCAACGCCCGCCGCGTCCTGCAAGCGAAGGCGGTCGGCGCGCTGGCCGCGAAGGAGCGGAACCCGCTCGTCCTCGGCGACCTCAACGCCTACACCGCCGAGGACCCGGTGAAGACGCTCACGGGCGGCGGGCTGGTCGGCCAGACCGAGCGGTTCGTCCGGCCCCGGGACCGCTACAGCTACGTGTTCGACGGCCAATCCGGCGAGTTGGACCACGTGCTGGCGGGCAAGGCCCTGTCCCGCCGCGTCACCGGCGCGACGATCTGGCACGTCAACAGCGACGAGCCGACGTTCCTCGACTACAACACCGAGTACAACCCGCCGCGCTTCTACGCCCCGGACGCGTTCCGCTCGTCCGACCACGACCCGGTCCTGATCGGCCTCCGCCTCCGCTGACCGGAACCGGCGGGTGCGGGGGCCTCGCGCCGGGAAATCACTGAGCGTATGATCCGGGTCACATTTTCTCGTGATCGGAACCCCCATGTACGAGACCGCCCCCCGTC
>NZ_SMKU01000497.1 GCF_004349215.1 Actinomadura rubrisoli
CAGGCGGTCTCCAGCAGGAGCCGCTGCTGCGGGTCGGTCGCGAGGGCCTCGCGCGGCGAGATCCCGAAGAACTCCGCGTCGAACTCGCTCGCGTCGTGCAGGAACCCGCCGTGCCGCGTCGTGGACGTCCCGGCGTGCTCGGGGTCGGGGTCGAACAGCGCCGCGACGTCCCAGCCCCGGTCCTCGGGGAACTCCCCGACGGCGTCGCCGCCCTCGGCGACCAGCCGCCACAGCTCCTCCGGCGAGGAGATCCCGCCGGGGAACCGGCACGCGATCCCGATGATCGCGAGCGGCTCGTCCGCCGGGGCCGCGACGACCGCCGCGTCCGTCCCGTCCCGCGTCCCGTCTCGCGTTCCGCCCCGCGTCCCGTCCAGCTCCGCCTCCAGGTGAGCGGCGAGGACGGCGGGCGACGGGTGATCGAACACCAGCGTCGCGGGCAGCGCCCGTTCGAGGAGCCCGCTCAGCCGGTTCCGCAGCTCGACCGCCGTCAGCGAGTCCAGCCCCAGCTCGGTGAACGGACGCTCGACGTCGATCCCCGCCGCGTCCGGATGCCCGAGCACGCCGGCCACGACCGCCCGCACCATCTCCAGCACCGATCCCGCCGGCCGCCGCTCCCTGGCCGGGGGAGCCGTCCGCACCAGCCCGCGCAGCATGGCGGGCAGCCCGTCCTCGGCCGCCAGCACCCGCAACGCGCCGAGGTCGAGCGGCGTCGCCGTGGTGCGCGCCGACCCGAGCCGCGCGTCGAACACCGCGAGCCCGTCCGCGACGTCCAGCGGTGCGAGCCCGGCCCGCCGCAGCCGCGTCCGGTCCCTCTCCTCCAGCCGTCCGGCCATCCCGATGACCGCATCGCCCTCGGACGTCGCCTCCCAGAGGCCCCAGGCGAAGGAGGCCGCGGGGAGGCCGAGCGCGTGGCGGTGGTCGGCGAGGCCGTCGAGGTAGGCGTTGGCGGCGGCGTAGGCGGACTGGCCCGCGCTGCCGAGGACGCCCGCCACCGAGGAGAACAGGACGAAGTGGCGGAGCCCGGTGGCCAGCTCATGCAGGTTCCAGGCGGCGGCGGCCTTCGGGCGTAGGACCGCGTGGAGCCGGTCGGGGGTCAGGGACGTCACGACGCCGTCATCGAGGATCCCGGCGGCGTGGATCACCGAGGTGATCGTCTCGCCCGCGAGGAGCCCGGCGAGGGCGGCGCGGTCGGCGGCGTCGCACGCGACCACGCGGGCCCGTGCGCCGTGCCCGGCCAGCTCCGCCGTCAGGTCCGCCGCCCCAGGGGCGTCCGGACCGCTGCGGGAGAGCAGCAGCAGATCGCGCACGCCGTGCCGGACGGCCAGGTGCCGGGCCAGCTCGGCTCCGAGCGCCCCCGTCCCGCCGGTGATCAGCACGGTGCCGTCCGGGTCGAACGGGACGGCCGGGGCCGGCTCGCCCCTGACCAGGCGGGGCGCGAACGCCGCGCCCGCGCGCAGCGACAGCTCCGGCTCCCCGGTTGCGACCGCACCGGCCAGCGCCGCCCGCGACGCGTCGGAGCCGTCGGTGTCGGCCAGCACGAACCGCCCGGGGTGCTCCGCCCGCGCCGCCCGCACCAGCCCCCATACCGCCGTCTGCGCCGGATCACGCGGCCCGTCCCCGACAGCACCTCGCGTGACCAGCATCAACGTCCGGTCGGTGGACGGGGACGCCAGGTGCGTGCGGAGCAGTTCCAGGGCCCGGGTGGTCGTCTCCTCAACGGTTCCGGCCGGGAACTCGGCGAGGTCGAAGTCCGTGGCGGGCTCGGCGGGGCCGACTGGAACCCACTCCTCCTCCAGGATCGGGAGGCGGCCCGCGACGATGCGGTCGGCCGCGACCGTGCGAAGGGCCAGCGCCTCCACGGACAGGACGGGAAGGCCCTGCGGGTCGGTCGCCGCCACCGCGTAGCGGTCGGGTCCGGAGGCGGACAGCCGCACGCGCAGCGCGGTCACCGGGGCACGGCTGTGCAAGGTGGTGCCGGACCAGCTGAACGGCAGGCGGACCGTACCCGGGTCCGCGCCGAGGGCGAGCGGGCGCAGGGCCATATCGAGGAGCGAAGGGTGCGCGCCGAAGCGCCGGGCGTCAGGGTGGAGGGCGTCAGGAAGCGCGACCTCGACGTAGAAGTCGTCGCCGCGCGTCCAGGCGGCCTGCGGGCCCTCGAACGCGGGGCCGTAATCGAGCCCCGCATCGGCGGTGCGGATGGTGAGGTCGGTCAAGTCGACCGGGGTGGCGCCCGCCGGAGGCCACTCGATCGGAGACGCGGGCGGCTCGGCGCGCACGGCGGGGGACAGCAGGCCGGTGGCGTGCCGGGTCCAGTCGGCGGTGTCGCCGTCCTCGGGACGGCTGTGCACGGTCACCGTCCGGCGGTCGTCTCCGTCCGGGGCGCCCACAGTCACCTGGACGACGGTTGGGACGCTGAGCGGCAAGGGCGTTTCGAGCGTGAGTTCGTCGACGCGGCCGCAGCCGGAACGCGCTCCGGCATGCAAGGCCAGTTCCGCGAAGGCCGTGCCGGGCAGCAGCGGCGTGCCGTTGACGCCGTGATCGGCCAGCCACGGATGGGTGTGCGGGGAGAGCAGGCCGGTCAGGACGGTCGTCTGCCCATCGGCGAGGTCGACGGCCGCGCTGAGCAGCCCGTGGTCCTGCGCGCCGAGACCCGCGGCCCGCACGTCGCCCCGTCCGGCCCTCGGCTCCAGCCAGTAGCGCTGTCGTTGGAAGGGGTAGGTGGGCAGGTCGGTCGGGGTGCCGTGGGTGGGCCAGGCGATGGTGTGGCCGTGGGTGTGGGCGGTGGCGGCCGCTAGCAGGACGGTGTCGGTTTCGGGACGGTCGGGGAGGATCGCGGCGGCTAGTGCGGGTGTGGTGTCGAGGGTGGCGGCGGTGATGGTGGTGAGGGTGTTGTCGGGTCCGAGTTCGAGGTAGGTGGTGACGTTGTGGTTGTGGAGGGTGGTGATGGCGTCGGTGAAGCGGACGGTGCCGCGTAGGTGGCGGGTCCAGTGGTCGGGGGTGAATTGGGTGATGGGTTGCCCGTCGAGGGTGGTGATGACGGGGATGGTGGGGGTGTGGTGGGTGAGGGTTTCGGTGACGGTTTGGAATTGGTCGAGGACGGGGTCCATGTGGGGGGAGTGGAAGGCGTGGCTGACCTTGAGGTTTTTGGTTTTGCGGCCGTGTTGCTTCCAGTGTTCGGCGATCGGTTGGACGGCGTCGGGGTCGCCTGCGATGACGATGGTGGTGGGCCCGTTGATGGCGGCGATGGAGACGCGGTCGCCGAGCATGGGCAGGATTTCGTCCTCGGTCGCCTGGATCGCGGTCATCGCCCCACCGGACGGTGCTGATTGCATGAGTTGGGCGCGTGTGGCGACCAGGGTGCAGGCGTCGTCGAGGGAGAGAACTTCGGCGCAGTGGGCGGCGGCGATTTCGCCGATGGAGTGCCCGGCGAGGTGACTCGGGGTCAGTCCCCAGGAGGTGTAGAGCCGGTAGAGCGCGACTTCCAGGGCGAACAATGCCGGTTGGGTGTGCAGGGTCTGGTCGAGAGTCCCGTCGTCGTCGGTGAAGATGATGTCTCGCAGTGCCGGGTCGAAGTGCGTCAGGATCTCGTCGAAGGCGTCGGCGAACACCGGGTAGGCGGCGTGCAGTTCGCGCCCCATCCCGGCCCGCTGCGACCCCTGACCGGTGAACAGGAACGCCAGCCCGTCCGGCCGTGAGGCGTCTCCCCGGACGAGGGACGGATCGTCGCCGCCCAGGGCCAGCGCCCGCAGCGCCGCCCGGTGATCGCCGACGATCACGGCCCGGTGGTCGAACAGCGTCCGGGTGGTGGCCAGCGCGTGCGCCACCGCCCCGGCCTCGGGCGCGGGCTCGGCGGAGACCAGGTCGAGCAGCCGCCCGGCCTGGTCGGCGAGGGCGCGCGGGGTCCGCGCCGAGAGCGTCCACACCGCGACGCCTCCGGTCGCGGCGGGCGCGTCGGCCGACGCCCGAGCCGATGCCCGTGCCGGTGGCTGCTCCAGGATGACGTGCGCGTTCGTCCCGCTGATCCCGAACGACGACACCGCCGCCCGGCGCGGCCGTCCGTCCGGCTCCCACGGCACGGGCTCGGTGAGCAGCCGCACGGATCCGGCCGTCCAGTCGATGTGGGGGGACGGCTCGTCGGCGTGCAGGGTCTTGGGGAGCGTGCCGTGCCGCATCGCCATGACCATCTTGATGATCCCGGCGACCCCGGCCGCCGCCTGGGTGTGCCCGAGGTTGGACTTGACCGAGCCCAGCCACAGCGGCTCCTCCCGGTCCGCGCCGTAGGCCGACTGGAGCGCCTGCGCCTCGATCGGGTCGCCGAGCGTCGTGCCCGTCCCGTGCGCCTCGACCGCGTCGACGTCCCGCGGCGTGAGCCGGGCGGCGGCCAGCGCGGCCCGGATGACCCGCTGCTGGGACGGCCCGTTCGGCGCGGTCAGCCCGTTGCTGGCGCCGTCCTGGTTGACGGCGCTGCCGCGCACGACCGCGAGGACCGGGTGGCCGAGCCGCTCGGCGTCCGACAGCCGCTCCACCAGGAGCAGGCCGGCGCCTTCGCTCCACCCTGTCCCGTCGGCGTCGGCGGAGAACGCCTTGCACCGGCCGTCGGGGGCCAGGCCGCGCTGGCGGCTGAACTCGACGAAGGTCGTCGGGGTCGCCATGACCGTCGCCCCGCCGGCCAGGGCCAGCGAGCACTCGCCCGAGCGCAGCGCCTGCCCGGCCAGGTGCAGCGCCACCAGCGACGACGAGCAGGCGGTGTCGACGGTGACGGCGGGGCCTTCGAGGCCCAGCGTGTAGGCGATCCGGCCCGAGGCGATGCTGGGCGCGCTGCCGTTGCTGAGATAGCCCTCGAAGTCGCGGGGCGCGTGCTGGAGCCGCGACCCGTAGTCGCTGTACATGATCCCGGTGAAGACGCCGGTCCTGCTGCCGCGCAGCGACGTCGGGTCGAGCCCGGCGCGCTCGACCGCCTCCCAGGCGGTCTCCAGCAGGAGCCGCTGCTGCGGGTCGGTCGCGAGGGCCTCGCGCGGCGAGATCCCGAAGAACTCCGCGTCGAACTCGCTCGCGTCGTGCAGGAACCCGCCGTGCCGCGTCGTGGACG
>NZ_SMKU01000498.1 GCF_004349215.1 Actinomadura rubrisoli
TCCGAGTCCCACCCCCGCCCCCAGGCCGGTACACCCATGAATCCACCTGCCTTCCAGCGGGCGCTCGACACCCTGCGCGAGATCCTCGAAGGTCCCGGCATCCGCCCGGAGCTCGACCTGGAGGACATGCCCGCGCCGCGGAACCTCGCCCCCTACGCCGCCGCGATGTCCGGCACCGTCTACCGCGACGACGACACTGAGGCCGCCATGGGCCGGCTGATCGTCCTGTACGACCCCGACGGACGGGGCGGCTGGACGAACGGCTTCCGCGTGGTCGCCTACATCCGCGCCGATCTGGAGCCCGACATCGCCGCCGACGAGCTGATCGGCTCGGTGGCGTGGAGCTGGCTGCTGGAGGCGCTGGAGCCCGCCGGATACGCGGGCGTGTCCGGAACCATCACCCGCGCGGTCTCCGAGAGCTTCGGCGACAAGAGCGACGAGCCGTCCGCCACCGAACTGGAGCTGCGCGCCTCGTGGTCCCCGACCGGCGACGACCTCGCCGCGCACGTGACCGCCTGGTGCGAGGTGATGTGCACGACCGCGGGCCTGCCGCCCACCGGCGTCGCCGCGTTGCCCGACCGCCCCGGCGGTACGGGCGGCTGAGCGACGTACGGTAGGGGGCGTGGGAAGCACAGCGTCCGAAACCGAGGCGGCGGGGGAGAACACGGAAACCGTGGGAGTGTCCGAAACGTGCGCCACCGGCCCCGAGCGGGGCGCAGGTGCGGAGAACGCGGCCGGGACCGTGCCAGAAGAGGCCGGGCCCGCGCCGAAGCAGGCCCTGCCCGCCTCCGAGCAGGCGGGTTCGACGAAGGAACAGGCGCAGAAGTCCGGCCCCCCGGCCGGCACCGCGCCCGGTACCGCGCCCGGCCCCCCGGTCGGCCTGGAGCCCGGCCTGGGGCCCGGCAGCGCCGCGCCGCCGAGCACGGTCGACGGCGACGGCCGGGCGGGCGGCGGCGAGCCGGACGAGGACGCCGGTCCCCCGGCCGTCCCGCTGCTGGAACCGCGCGAGGGCGTCCCGGACGTCGTCATCGACGCCGCCGGTCTGGAACGTGTCATCGCCGCGTTCGCCGCGGGCAGCGGCCCGGTCGCGGTCGACGCCGAGCGGGCGTCGGGCTACCGGTACGGGCAGCGCGCGTACCTGGTCCAGCTGCGCCGCGCCGGCTCGGGCACCGCGCTGATCGACCCGACGGCCTGCCCCGACCTGTCCGGGCTGGACGCCGCGCTCGCGGGCGCCGAGATGGTGCTGCACGCCGCCAACCAGGACCTGCCCTGCCTGGCCGAGCTCGGCCTCGTCCCCCGGCGGCTGTTCGACACCGAGCTGGCCGGGCGGCTGCTCGGCTACCCGCGCGTCGGCCTCGGCTCGATGGTCGAGAACGTGCTGGGCTTCCTGCTGGAGAAGGGGCACTCCGCGGCCGACTGGTCCACCCGTCCCCTCCCCGAGGACTGGCTGCGCTACGCCGCGCTCGACGTCGAACTGCTCGTCGAGCTGCGCGACGCCCTGTACGAGGAGCTGGAGGCCGCCGGCAAGCTGGAGTGGGCGCTGGAGGAGTTCGCGGCGATCCTGACCATGCCGCCGAAGCCGCCGCGCGCCGACCCGTGGCGCCGCACGTCCGGCATCCACCGCGTCCGCAACCGGCGCGCCCTCGCGACCGTCCGCGAGGTGTGGGAGGCCCGCGACAAGATCGCCCAGGAGCGCGACCTGTCCCCCGGGCGGGTGCTGCAGGACGCCGCGATCGTCGAGCTGGCCCTGAAGGCACCGAAGACCCCCACCGAGCTCCAGGCGCTGCCCACGATGCGGGGCCGGGGGGCGCGGCGCCACCAGTCGGCGTGGCTGCGCGCGGTGACGCGGGCCAAGGCCGTGCCCGACCGGGAGCTGCCCGAGGCGAACCTGCCCGGCGACGGCCCGCCCCCCGCGCACCGCTGGGCCGACCGCGACCCGGAGGCCGCCAAGCGGCTCACCGCCGCCCGCGCCGTCGTCGCGGCGCTGGCGGACGAGCACACGATGCCGTCGGAGAACCTCATGCAGCCCGACTTCGTCCGCCGGCTGGCCTGGACGCCGCCGGACGAGCCGTCCGCCTCCGCGATCGGCGCGGCGCTGCTCGGGCTCGGCGCGCGCCCCTGGCAGGTCGGGCTGACGGCGCAGCCCCTGGCGAAGGCGTTCCTGCGGCTGGAGTGCAAGGGCGACCTCTGACCCGCTGACCTCCCGCCGCTTTGGAACGCGCCCTTGCGGAGGCCGGCATCCCGGCACAGACTTGTTTAGGTTAGCTTTGCCTAAACTGTCTGTTTTGTCGGAGGAGCGTCGGGATGCTGCTGGGCAACTTCCTCATCGGTCTGCGCGAGGGGCTGGAGGCCGCCCTGGTCGTGAGCATCCTCATCGCCTACCTGGTGAAGACCGGCAACCGCCGGGCCCTCGTCCCCGTGTGGACGGGCATCGCGATCGCCATCGTGCTCAGCGTCGGCTTCGGCATCGCGCTGAGCGCCGCGTCCTCGGAGATGCAGTTCAAGACGCAGGAGCTGTTCGGCGGCATCCTGTCGATCGTCGCGGTCGGCCTGGTCACCTGGATGGTCTTCTGGATGCGCAAGACCGCCCGGTTCATGAAGGCCGAACTGGAGGGCAGGCTGGAGGGCGCCCTCGACCTCGGCCCGATCGCCCTGGCCACCGTCGCCTTCCTCGCGGTCGGCCGCGAGGGCCTGGAGACCGCGCTGTTCCTGTGGACGAACATCAGCAACTCCTCCGAGGGCTCCGCGCAGCCGATCACCGGCGCGCTCCTGGGGCTGGCCGTCGCGGTCATGCTCGGCTACCTGCTCTACCGGGGCGGCCTCAAGATCAACCTCAAGCGCTTCTTCACCTGGACGGGCGCCGCCCTCATCGTCGTCGCGGCGGGCGTGTTCGGCTACGGCTTCCACGACCTCCAGGAGGCCGAGGTCTTCCCCGGCCTCCGCGCCGTCGCGCTGGAGCCCCACAGGTTCTTCGCCGAGTTCGGCACGTCGGGCGACTGGATGCAGACCGTCTTCCAGGGCGTCCTGAACGTCACCCCGCAGATCACCTGGCTGCAACTGATCATGTGGGCGGCCTACCTGGTCCCGGTGATGGCCCTGTTCCTGCGCCCCGCCACCCCGTCCAAGCCGGCCTCCACCAAGACCCCCGAACCCGCCCCCACGTCCTAAAGGTCGGGAAGCGGGTCCCGGGGGAGGCTGTCGCGGGCGAAGATCTCGGTGTCGGCCGCGTTGACGACCGGGACGTACTCGTCGTCCACCTCGAACACCGCCCCCGCGAACTCGAACGACGCGCCGGAGCCGGTCTCCACCGGCCCGATCCGGGTGCTCCGGGGATAGCTGCCCCAGACGCTCTTGGGCGTGCTGCGGCTCAGCGACCCGGTGGAGATCACGGCGACCTGGTCGTCGGTGACGACGAAGATGAACCCGGACCCGCCGCCGTAGGCCATCGCGGGGAAGATGTAGCGGATCTCTCCGTCGATCCCGAGGAACTCGCGGCAGCGCTCGCGGAGCGGGCGTGGCACCGGCATGACGTGACGACACCTCCCCCAGGTGGGACGTCCCCGGGGGGACATCGTGGCGTTCCCAATCATGCACCGGTTCGTCAGACCGTGGCCAGAGCCATGGTGGGCGACAGCCGCGCCGCGCGCATCGCCGGGTACAGCCCGGCGGCCGTCCCGATCGCCAGCGTCGCGGCGAGCGCGCCGCCGAGCGCCCACGCCGGAACCACCGGCGGCCAGCCCTTCGCGACCGCGAACCCGATGGTCACCGCCGTGCCGAGCACCGCGCCGGCCGCGCCGCCGAACGCCGACAGCAGCAGCGACTCGGCCAGGAACTGCACCCGGACCTGCCCGCGCGTCGCGCCCAGGGACCGGCGCAGGCCGATCTCGCGGCGCCGCTCCAGCACCGAGATCACCATCGTGTTGGCCACCCCGACGCCGCCGACCAGCAGCGCGACCGCGCCGAGGCCGAGCAGCAGGCCCGTGAACGCCCCGTCCGCCGCGGCCTTGGCCTCCAGCGCGTCCGACGGCCGGCTCACCTCCACCTCCTCGGGGTTCTCCGGATCGACCGTCCGGGCGAGGACGGCCCGGACGTCGCCGACCGAGGCGTCCGCCGACCGCTCGTATAGCGTCGTCGGGTGCCCGTCGAAGCCGAGATGGCGCTCCGCCGCGTCCCAGCCGACCAGCGCCGACCGGTCGATCTCCGGCGCCAGCTCCGCCGACCGCAGGACGCCGAGGACGGTGAACCAGCGGCCCCCGATCCACACCTGCCCGCCCGTCCGGTCCAGGCCGAGCCGCCGCGCCGCCTCCGAGCCGAGCACCACGCCCGGGTAGCGCCCGGTGCCCGCGTTCAGCCACGCGCCGCGCGCCATCCCGACGTCCAGCGTGCGCAGCAGGTCGGTCGAGGCGGCCTGCACCGCGATGCCCTGCGTGACCTCCTGGGGGATGCGGTCGGTGCGGCGCGCGGTCGCGTCCACCGCCCCCGTCGCGCCGACCGCCGTGACCGGCCCGATCCTCCGCACCATCTCCGGCGCCGTCTCCGGCAGCTCCGCCTTGTCGCCGAACAGCGTGCTGCCGGGCTTGGCCGTCAGCAGGTTCGTGCCCAGCCGGTCGAGCCGCCGCAGCAGGTCCTCCTTGCTGGACGAGGAGATCCCGATGACCGCGACCATCGTCGCGATCCCGATCGCGATGCCCAGCGCGGACAGCACCGCCCGCGCCGGACGGGCGCGCAGCCCCCCGACCCCGACCCGCAGCACGTCCCGCGCGCCGAGCCGCGCCGGTGCCGGCGCGGCGCTCATCGCCCGGCCGCCCGCGCGCGCTCGTCCGCCACGATCAGCCCGTCCCGCATCCGGACGCGGCGCGGGACGCCCGCCGCCACCTCCAGGTCGTGCGTGATGATCGCGACCGTCGTGCCGGCGCGGTTCAGCTCGTCCAGCAGCGCCAGCACCTCGGCGCCCGACGCGGAGTCGAGGTTGCCGGTCGGCTCGTCCGCCAGCAGCAGGTCCGGCCCGCCGGCCACCGCCCGCGCCACCGCGACCCGCTGCTGCTCGCCGCCCGACAGCTGATGCGGCCGGTGCCCCGCCCGCGGCC
>NZ_SMKU01000499.1 GCF_004349215.1 Actinomadura rubrisoli
ACCACGACCCGCGCGGCGTCCTCTAGCGACAGCGCCCCCGCCACGCACGCCGCTGCAATCTCCCCCTGCGAATGCCCCACCACCGCATCCGGCACCACACCCAACGACTCCCACACCGCCGCCAACGCCACCATCACCGCCCACGACACCGGCTGCACCACATCCACCCGACCCAGCAGAACGCCGCCCTCATCGCGCAAGACGTCAAGCAACGACCAATCCACCAGACCATCCAAAACCGCCGCGCACTCCCCCAACCGCGCCGCGAACACCGGAGACGACGACAACAACGCCGCACCCATCCCCGCCCACTGCGCCCCCTGCCCCGGGAAAACCAGCACAGACCTGCCGTCCGCGCGGTTGCCCGCGACGCCGTCCACCAGCGCGGGCGCGGGACGGTCGTCGCGCAGCGCGGCCAGACCGGCGAGCAGTTCGTCCCGGGAACGTCCCACCACCACGGCCCGGTGGGTGAGCTGGGCTCGCGTGGTGACCAGGGAGAAGGCGGTGTCGGCCGGTGACGTCCCGGCGGCCAGGTGCGCGGCGAGCCGCTCCGCCTGGCCGCGCAGGCCCCGCGCCGACCCGGCGGAGACCACCAGCGGAAGCACCGGGGGCTCCGCCTGCGTCTCACTGACGGCGAGCTCCTCCGCCGGAGGGGCCTCGTCCGCGGGCGGGGCCTCCTCCAGGATCACGTGCGCGTTGGTGCCGCTCACGCCGAAGGCCGAGACGCCCGCCCGCCGGGGACGCCCGCCGCCGGCCTCCCAGCGGCGCGCCTCGGTCAGCAGCCGCACGTGCCCCGCCGACCAGTCGACCTCGGGGGAGGGCGCGTCGACGTGGAGCGTCGGGGGAAGGACGCCGTGCCGCATCGCCAGCACCATCTTGATCACGCCCGCGACGCCGCCCGCCGCCTGGCTGTGCCCGATGTTCGACTTGATCGAGCCGAGCCACAGCGGCCGGTCGGCGGGACGGCCCTGGCCGTAGGTCGCCACCAGGGCCCGCGCCTCGATCGGATCCCCCAGCGTCGTCCCGGTCCCGTGGCCCTCCACGGCGTCGACGTCCGAGGCCGACAGGTTCGCGTCCGCCAGCGCGTTCACGATCACCTGCCGCTGGGCGGGGCCGTTCGGCGCGGTCAGGCCGTTGGACGCCCCGTCCTGGTTCACCGCCGAGCCCCGGATCACCGCCAGCACCTCACGGCCCGCGCGCCGCGCGTCCGACAGCCGCTCCAGCAGGAGCAGCCCGGCGCCCTCGGACCAGGCGGTGCCGTCCGCGGCCGCCGCGAACGCCTTCGCGCGGCCGTCGGGGGCGAGGCCGCGCTGCCGGGAGAAGTCGATGTAGTTGTCCATCGTGGACATCACCGTCGCGCCGCCGACGATCGCCATGCCGCACTCCCCGGCGCGCAGCGCCCGGGCGGCCAGGTGCAGCGCGACCAGCGACGACGAGCACGCGGTGTCCACGGTGATCGCCGGGCCGCGCAGGCCGAGCGTGTAGGCGACGCGGCCGGACGCGACGCTGCCCGCGGTCCCGGTGAGCCGGTACCCCTCCAACTCCGGGGGCGGCGGGGACAGCAGCTTGGTGTAGTCGTGGTGGATGAGCCCGGTGAACACCCCGACATCGGAGCCCCGCAACGACCCCGGATCGATGCCCGCCCGTTCGAGGAGTTCCCAGGTCACCTCCAGCAGCAGGCGCTGCTGCGGGTCCATCGCGATCGCCTCCCACGGCGAGATCCCGAAGAACTCCGCGTCGAACCCGGCGGCGTCCACGAACGAGCCCTTGCGCACGTAGTAGGTGCCGGGACGGTCGGCGTCCTCGTCGAAGGCGCCCAGGTCCCAGCCCCGGTCCTCCGGTAGGTCCGTCATGGCGTCCACGCCGTCGCGGACGAGCCGCCAGAACCCGTCGGGGTCCTCGGCGCCGCCGGGATAGCGGCACCCCACGGCGACGATCGCGATCGGATCGTCGTCGTCGGGGGAGGCGGCAGCGGCCGCTCGCACGGGCGGCGCGGCGGTCTCCGTCCCATTCCCGGCGAGTTCCCCCCGCAGATGCTCGGCGAGGGACACGGGCGTGGGGTGGTCGAAGACGAGGGTGGCGGAGAGCCGCCGCCCGGTGGCGGTGTTCAGTCGGTTGCGCAGTTCGACGGCGGTCAGCGAGTCGAACCCGGTCTCCTTGAACGCCCGGTTCGGGGACACGGCGTCCGGGCCGGTGTGCCCGAGGACGGCCGCCGCCTCTCCGCGCACCAGGTCCACGAGCAGACGCGTCTGCTCGGCCTCCGACAGCCGCGCGAGCCGTCCCGCCAGGCCATCCGCCGAGCCGTCCGCAGCGGCCGGAGCGAGCGCGGCCCGCCTCTTGCGCTTCGTCCTCACCAGGCCGCGGAGCAGCGGCGGCACAGGCTCGGACTCGGACTCGGCGCGGTCGCGCAGGCTGGGCAGGTCCAGCGCGACGGGGACCAGGACCGGGCGGCCGGAGCCGAGCGCGGCGTCGAACAACTCCAGCCCGGTCTCGGTGGACATGGGCACGACGCCCTGACGCCGGTGCCGTGCGGCGGCGACCTCGTCCAGGTCGGCGGTCAGCTCGCTGGTCTCGGCCCACCATCCCCAGGCCAGGGACACGCCGGGCAGCCCCGCGGCGTGGCGGCGCTGCGCCAGCCCGTCGAGAAACGCGTTGGCGGCGGCGTAGTTGCCCTGCCCCGCGTTGCCGAGCACCCCGGCGGCCGACGAGAACAGCACGAAGAACGCCAGTTCCGCGCCTGCCGTGAGCTCGTGCAGGTTCAGGGCCGCGTCGGCCTTGGGCGCGTGGACGGCGGCCATCCGCTCGGGGGTGAGGGCGGAGATCACCCCGTCGTCCAGCGCACCGGCGGTGTGGATCACTCCGGTGAGCGGACGGGCGGGCGGGACGGCGGCCAGCAGTTCGGCCAGGGCCGCGCGGTCACCCACGTCGCAGGCCGCGACGGTGACCTCGGCGCCGAGCCCGGCCAGCTCGTGCACCAGGGCGGCGGCGCCGGGCGCGGCCTCGCCGCGGCGGCTGCACAGCAGCAGGTGCCGGGCGCCGTGTTGGGTCACCAGGTGCCGCGCCACGCGCGCGCCGAGCGTGCCGGTCCCGCCGGTGATCAGGACGGTTCCGGCGGGGTCGAGCTCGGCCGCCGGGACCGGCTCCGCCGTGACGGCGGCCAGCCTGGGCGCGTAGAGCCGCCCGTCCCGGACGGCGATCTGCGGTTCGCCGGACCGCATCGCCTCCTGCGGCGGCGGGTCGTCCGGCCGCTCGACGTCGACGATCGCCAGCCGGCCCGGGTGCTCGGCCTGGGCCGAGCGCAGCAGGCCCCAGACCGCGGCGGCGCCGAGGTCCTGGACCTCGGACGCGTCGCGCACCGCCACCGCGCCGTGGGTCACGACGACCAGGCGGGATTCCGCCGTCGCCGGATCGGCCAGCCAACGCTGGACGGTCTCCAGCGCGGCCGCCGTCACCTCGCGTGGCCGCCCGCCCGCCGGGATCCGGGCCACCTGGGCGTCCGGCTTCTCCGTGGCGGCGGCGGGCGGGGTGAACGGCGTCCAGTCGATCCCGTACATCGGGGCCTTCGCACCGGACGCCGCACGCACTTCGACGGCTCCGATCGTCGCCACCGGCCGTCCGGAAGGATCGGCGAGCGTGACGGCCAGGTCCTCGTCCGCGGCGACGCGGAGCACCGAGGCCCCCGAGGCGTGCAGGTCGACCCGCTCGAAGACGACCGGCGAGCGGCCCCGGCCGATCACGCGGAGCGCGGAGGCGAGCAGCGCGGGATGCAGGCCGAACCGCCGCGCGCGCTCCTCTTCGACCGCCACCTCCGCGAAGACCTCACCGTTTCGCGTCCACACGCCCCGGACGTTCGGGTCATCGTCGTCAAGCTCGGTCTCGGTCGCTCCCGGGGGAGGCCACACGTCCAGATCGGTGTGTGGTTCCGTCGTGCTCCCCGCCTCCAGGACGCCGTGGGCGTGCCGGCTCCACGGGCCCGCACCGTCGCCGCTGCGCGCGTGCACGGTGACCTCGTGGCGCCCCTCCGCGTCCGGCTCACCCGCCACGATCACCTGGATCTGCGCGTCGCCGTCCGGCGGCGCCTCGATGACGAGCCGGCGCACCGAGTCCCGGCCGATCTCATCGCCCGCGAGCAGTACCAGGTCGAGCAAGGCGGCGGTGGGGTCGACGTCCTTCTGGAGCTTGCCGGTGAGCACGACGCCGCCGGTGTCGGACAGCTCGACGACCGTGCCGACCAGCGGATGTCCGGATCCGGAGGGCTCCAGCCAGTACCTCTCGCGCTGGAAGGCGTAGGTGGGGAGCGGGACGCGGCGCGATGTGGTGCCGTGGAATGCCGTCGTCCAGTCGACAGGTACTCCGGCGGTCCACAGTTGTGCGGCCGAGGCGTATACCCGGTCCAGGTCGCCGTCGTCGCGGCGCAGTGTCCCGGCCACGACGCCTCCGGTCGTGTCTAGAACTTCCTCGATGTTGCTGGTCAGGACCGGGTGAGAACTGGACTCCACGAAGACCCGGTGGCCCTGCCCGGCCAGCGCCTCCACCGCCGCCCCGAACCGCACCGGCTGCCGCAGATTCCGGTACCAGTACCCGGCGTCGAGAGCCTCGCCCGGCAGCCAGGCGTTCTCGGTCGTCGAATAGAACGGCACGCGGCCCGGCTCCGGACGGATCTCGGCCAGTACCTCCGCCAGCTCGTCCTGGATGGCCTCTACCTGTGAGGTGTGCGAGGCGTAGTCGACGGCGATCCGGCGGACGCGGACCCCGTCGGCCTCGCACCCGGCCACCACCTCGTCCAACGCCTCCGGCACCCCCGCCACCACCACCGACGACGGGCCATTCACCACCGCGATCTCCACCCCCGGCACCAACCGCCCAACCACCTGGTCTTCCGGCAACGCCACCGACGCCATCGCCCCACGACCCGACAGGCGCGACGCGATCACTCGGCTCCGGCCCACCACGACCCGCGCGGCGTCCTCTAGCGACAGCGCCCCCGCCACGCACGCCGCTGCGATCTCTCCCTGCGAATGCCCCACCACCGCATCCGGCACCACACCCAACGACTCCCACACCGCCGCCAACG
>NZ_SMKU01000049.1 GCF_004349215.1 Actinomadura rubrisoli
CCACACCAAGGCCCCCGCCCACTCCTCTCCTCCCGTCACCGCACCGCACCCGCGGCGACGCCGCGTCGGTCACCGCGCCGCGTCCGTCACCGCACGGCGTCCGGCCACCCCACCGCCTGCCCTACGCACGGCGTTCGCCACCGCGCCGCGTCCGCCGCGACGCCGCGTCCGTCATCGCACGGTGTCCGCCGCTCCGCCGCTTGCGCTGCGCGCGGCGTCCGCCGCCCCGGCCGTCTGCGCTGCGCGCGGCGTCGGTCACGCCGCCGCTTGCGCTGCGCGCCGCGTCCGGTCACCGGATCTCCTCCGTCGCCGCACTGCGTGTGTCGCGCGCGTCGTCGCGCCGTGTGCGTCACTGCGCCGTGTCCGTCACCGCACCGTGTCCGTCACCGCGCCGTGTCCGCCGCGCCGCCGCGTCCGTGTCACCGCATGGCGCCCGTCACCCCGCCGCCTGCACTGCGCGCGGCGTCCGCCATCGCGCCGTGTCCGTCACCGCGTCGCGTCCGTCGTCGCACGGCGTCTGTCACGCCGCCGCCTGCGCTGCGCACAGCGTCCGTCGTTGCACGGTGTCCGGCCGCCCCGCCGCCTGCCCTGCGCGCGGCGTCGGTCACGCCGCCGCTTGCGCTGCGCGCCGCGTCCGGTCACCGGATCTTCTCCGTCGCCGCACTGCGTGTGTCGCCCGCATCGCGCGCGTCGTCGCGCTGTGTGCGTCACTGCGCCGTGTCCGTTTGTGGCTGGGGGGCGGGTTCCAGGCGGAGTTGCAATGCGTGGACGGCGGCCTTCGGGTCGTCGGCGAAGAAACGGATTGTGCGGGCTTGGGCGCGGCGGCCGAGGGGGCGGACGGCGGTGATCGGCTGAGAGAGCCTGATGATCAAATTGGTCTGACTGGACACCGCCACGGCGAGCCGGTCGTCGTCTACCTGGAACTTGCCGCTCTCGTTGAAGTTGTGGATATACCCCACCTCAGCGATCTGGTCATGTGGGACGCGCAGGTCGAAGAAAGCGCCGTAGCGGATGCGTACCTCGCCGGCGGAAATGACGTGAGGGCGGGTGATGCAGGCCGCGATGACCGCGAGCACCACCAGGAGGGTGTAGGCGTCCACCACGAGGATCACGGCGCGCAAACCCACTGGTGCGCCGATCGCCCGCAGCAGGACCTCAGCAACCACCAGCTCCACGACCATCGCGAACAGGAACATCACCATGGTGGGTGTCTGTACGCGGGAGTATGAGACGGCGGTGGCACCGGGCGGCACCCCGTGGCGGCGCCGCGTGATCCATAGGACGAGGCTGATGATGCCCTGCACGTCGAAGCCCATGATCCGTCGCACCTGTATGGGGATCAGCCGGTCATAGGTGGCCCGGACGGCCGGCAGACGGTCCGCGCCGCCGTGGCGCTCTGCCCGAAACAGCCGGTATGCGGCTGCGGCCTCCAAGACGAGCACGGCGATGACGGCCGCCTCGGCCCCTGCGATCAGCGGGCGGGGAATCGGCACATCGGACACGAGTAGGACCGCCAGCACCAGTTCCGCGGGAACCATGGCGAACAGCAGGCTACGCGCGATCTTGACCATCACCTGCGTTCCTTCAGCACGGTGACCATCAGATGGAAAGCTTCGGCCTGCGCGGCGGATATCTCCCGCGATAGCTCTTCCAGCCAGTGACCGGCTTCGGTGTCCTCAAGGCTCGTGACCATCGCTGAAGCCATCTTGTCGGGAATGTAGGCGGCAAGGTCATCCGCGAGCGCGGCGACGCGAGGATCGCCGGGGTCGGCGTCGGTGAGCTCGTCGAGCCGCGCGTAGAGGGCCTGGCCTCGTACGAGCGCTGCGGGCTCGGTGAGCGGGCGAAGCAGATCGATGAACCGGGCCCGGGCGGTCGAGTCGGATGCACTGCCGAACAAGGTCAGTAGCTCGCGGTCGAACTCGGCGAACGCCGAACCCTCGACGGGCAGACCGCGCAGCACCGCCGCCATGTCGGGCGGCACCGTCGAGTCGGGATGCAAGCCCGTCTCCGCCAGCAGTGCCGCCAACCGGGCCCGTCTGGCACTGATCGTCTCCTGCTGTCGGGCCAGGTCGGCGTCCAGTTCCTCAAGGACCTCCCGCAGCTCCCGGCCCTGATCGTCGGCCAAGACGTCGCGGATCTCGTCCAGCGACAGACCCAGCTCGGCCAGCCGGCGCACCCGGGCCAGAGCCACCGCCTCACGCAGCCGATATTCCCGATAGCCATTGGCCAGCCGTTCGGGCTCGGGCCACAACCCCAGGTGGTGGTAGTGGCGCACGGTTCGGGTAGACACCCCTACCAGCGCCGCCAGCTCGCCGATTCGGATGCCTTCATTAGAAACGTTGACGCAACGACAAGGTCAAACCGTCATCGCCTTGCAGGGGCGACCAGCACGTCTGGCAGTTGGACGCGCAGTCGCCCGGCGCCCCTCTCGGCTGACCTTCCCTCGCCGACCTGGCTCCGGCCCGTCGATTACTGGCTCGGCCCTCACCGCGCACGCCCGACATATCTGCAGGTCGATTCGTACTCCGTTCCTACGTACTTGCCCCCGCGCGTGAGGAGTACCCCGGGTATGCCCCCTTTCCGGCCCGGACCGGCCCAGCTCCGCCCGGCCAGGCCTGACCCGGCTCTGTTCGGCCCGGCTCGCGGCTCGGCCCGGCTCGGCTGGCGAGTTGCTGATGGGCGGATGGCGCTTTGGCTCGCGACTGTCTCGCTCGGTCGCTACCTGACTGCGATCCGCCTGGCTGACACTTGCTGCTTGGCTCTGCCTGGGCACCGCTGTGTCACCCTGGCCACCATCCCCCGGCCTTCGCTTCGATCTGGATGCTGGCCAGGTCACGGCCCTTAACCGACTCGTGTTCTACGCCCTCGATCCGTCCCAATCTCCTCAATGACGTGCTGGTCGAACGGGGGTGCAGGCAACTGGCGCGGGGAGTTGGGCAATGTGGGCTGTCTGTGTGAGGTGGCTGGCGTGGGCTGATTGACGTTGAGCTGATTGGCGTGCGGGACTAATCGGCGTCCGGCGTCCGGCGTCCGGCGTCCGGCTCCTGGCGTCCGGCTCTCGGCGTCCGGGAGTTGGGGTCCTGCGTCTGGTTGTGAGGTTTGGAACTGCCTGCCGGATGCGCGTCGACTTCTGGGTGACGGTCGCACACGGGCTGGGTTCTGGACGAGGCGGGCGCAGTGAGCGTCCTGGGGTCGCACTGGCGGACGAGAGCCGCCCGGACGGCGGTCTGGTCCCGGCGGTAGTGGTGGCCTATTGAGGTGAGGGCGTCGTCCTGGACGGTCGCAGCACAAGACCCGCGGCAGTGCAGCGTCTTCGCGTTCTTGGGTTGCACATCAAGCCGTGTGATCGACGTAAGAGCAGCGGCGGGCATTGGACCAACGATGCCTCGTGGACGGTGCAGACCGGGCGCCCGTCTCCCGTTCGTCGTGGCGCTTGGTGTCAGTGCTCGATCGGACGGGGACCGGGGTGCTGGGGCGCGGAGCCGAGTGAGAGCGGGGTTGACTAGACAAGTCTGTCTGGTTAAGTTGTGATGCGCATACAGACAGACCTGTCTGTCTACTCCCTTGAAGGAGTCGTCTTATGGCGCGCACGCTTGTTGTACTCGTCCATCCCGACCTTGGTGCGTCGCGGGTCAATGCGGCACTGGCCGCTGGTGTTCGTGACCTGTCGAATGTCACCGTCCATGATCTTTATGCGGCCTGTCCTGATCTGCACATCGATGTGGCGCGGGAAAAGCGGCTGCTGGAGGAGCATGACCGCGTGGTGCTGCAGTTCCCCTTCTATTGGTATTCGGCGCCGCCGCTGCTTAAGAAGTGGTTGGACGAGGTGTTGGAGCGTGGTTGGGCGTACGGACCGGGTGGCGAGGCACTCCACGGTAAGAGGCTGCAACTCGTGACGGCGGTCGGGGGCCAGGAGGAGCTTTACCGGCCTGATGGGCTCAACCGATTCCCGGTAAGGGATCTGCTATCGCCGTTCGACGCGACCGCGAACCTCACAGGTATGCGATATGAGGAGCCGTTCGTCATCCATGGCTCCGCATACCTGGACGAGCGGGAACTGGAGCAGCAGGTGCGGCGTTACCGCAGTCTGCTCCAGGAGTCCATGTCGATCGTGGCGTGAAGGGGAGCAGCCAGGTGAAGATCATTATTGTCGGGGCGTCCGGCACCATCGGCTCGGCCGTCGCCGACCTGCTGGAGAAGGAGCATGAGGTCGTGCGGGCGTCGCGGCGTGGCTCGGTGCGAGTCGACATGGACGACCATGCGTCGATCGACGCGCTTTTCGACACCGTCCAAGATGTCGATGCCGTCGTGTGCTGCGCGGCCAGCGGAGCCCTCACACCATTGGACTCGGCGGACGGCGACTTCACCGCCGGATTGCAAAACAAACTGCTCGGGCAAGTGCATTTGTTGCGGCGGGCGTTGCATCAACTGCGAGACGGCGGTTCGGTCACCTTGACCAGCGGTGCCTTCGACCGGCCCGTGCCGGGCAGTTCGTTCAGTGCGCTGGTCAACGCGGGCCTGGAGGCGTTCGTGTCGGCGGCGGCGATCGAGATGCCGCGCGGGCTGCGGGTGAATGTCGTCAGTCCGGGGTGGGTCGCGGAGACGCTTGAGGCGATGGGCTTGGACGGCGCGGACGGGACCCTGGCCGCAGAGGTCGCACGTGCCTACGTCGAGGCCGTCGAGGGCGATGCGCAAGGACGGACGTTCAGCCCCAGGCGCACCTGACACCTCGCTCCAGGACGGACGGCTCTTCTCGACGTGCGGAAACAACTAGACTGACCGGTCTGTCTGTACGATGGGAGCCTCTGGGAGGAGCCGTCCGATGACCACGAAGACGCGTGAGCCGGCTCGCGATCGGATTCTGAGAACCGCGACCGAACTCTTCTACGCCTACGGCATCCGTGGTGTCGGCATCGATCGCATCATCGCGGATTCGGGCGTGGCGAAGGCGACTCTCTACGCGCATTTCAAGTCCAAGGACGAACTGGTCCTGACCTTCCTGCGGCAGGCTGACGAGAAGTGGCGCGGAATGCTGCGCGAGGCGGCCGCGGCGGCGGGCGGCGATCCCCGGGAGCAGCTCGTCGAGATGTTCGGCGCGATCGAGGCGGGGAGCGACGGCGGCGACTTCCGCGGATGCGTGTTCATCAACACCGCGAGCGAGTCGCTGCAAGGCACGCCCGTCCACCAGGCCACGATCGAGCACAAGCGGGCCGTCCGCGCGTGGGTGGCCGGACTCGCCACTGCCGCCGGCGCCCCGGACCCGGCGCTGCTCGCACGGGAGTTGACCATCCTGCTGGACGGCGCGATGTCCGCAGCGGCTCTGGAATCGGTCCCCGACGTCGTGCCCGCCGCGCGTCTCGCGGCCCGCGCCATCGTCGAACGTTCCGTCTGACGCGCCGTCCGTCCGTCTGACGCGCTGTCCGTCCGTTTCGTCGTGATGCCGGGACCGGGCGCGGCGTGGTCGCGGAGCTTCGTTGACGTGCGGTTTGGATGGATTGTCGCTACCTGACAGACGAGAACGCGCAGTCATGGACATGCACTCGGCTTGGGGGTTGCTGCGACCCGTCGATCAAGGTGCTACTGGAGCCGAGTGGGCGCCAACGGCGTCGCGATGAGGGTGCCCACCTGGGGATGCATCTGGGGATTCGCGGTGGGTAGCGCAATCCACCGGTGTCGTGTCGCTGTGGAGGCCCGTCGCCCACAGGGTGTGAACGGACTGTGCGCAGACGCGCCGTCGAAGGGGCTTCTTCGCAGGTCAGCGGCTTTTCCACGACGTGGATAACTGATCGCGGTCATGGGGAGCCGCCTGGGGAAGAATGGTGGACGCCGGGGCGTGCGGTCATTCCCAGGTTGTGCACCAAAGTTATCCACAGGTTGTGGATTTTCGGCCTGACCGTCCAGCGATGGCTAGCCTGGGGATGACGGTGTTCGACGTCGCACCGTACGTCCGGAATCCCCTGTCGCCTGGGGATTTCCCTGTGGAGCGATGACCTCGCAGAGCCGGTGAGAGAGGTGAGGAGCATGTGCGCAAGGTTGCCCCCAGCCTGTGGACAACGTCCTAGAGGTCCTTCGCCGCCGGATGGCGCGGCTGGTAGATGGGCAACTCGCCGCCGCTCGGCAGCCGTATCGCCGCGAGCAGGCCCCAGCCCTCGTCGCTGATCGGCACGTCGATCACCACGCCGCGCTCGGTGAGGTCGTCGAGGGTGGCCTCGATGTCGTCACACATCAGGTAGAACTCGTGCCGCGACTGTCCCTCGGTGGGGTGCGCGGCGAGTTCGGCGGGCGGCAGCTTGAAGATCAGCCAGCCCTGCCCGGCGTCGACGCCCGGGAATCCAAGGACGTCCCGGATGAAGGCGCGGTCCGCCTCCGCATCCTGGCTGTAGATGATCACATGTGCCCCGTTGATCATGGCTCCTCCTTCGCCCATCTCGGACGTCCTACCCAGTTCGGGGACGGATCGCTGCGGCCACGAACATCGGGATCACCAGGAAGAGCCGGTCGGCGCGGGCCCGCTCGCGCTGTTCCTCCAGCCAGGCGCCCTGGCCGTCCCCAAGCGCGGTGATGAGCGGCCGCGCGACCTCGCCGAGGAGGACGGCCTGCGGACCTCGACGATCACGTCCCGGAATCCCGCGCCCAGCAGGAGGTGCGGCGCGCGCGGGCGGCACGCGGGCTCGATACGCGGTCGGCGCGGACGCAGGCGCGGGCACGGGAGTGGACGCGGGTGCGAGCGCGGGTGAGTTCGGGGTAGGACGGGTCGCCCAGTAGGAGGTTGTGGTGGGCGTGGGTGGCATGCGGGCTCGATCTGCGGTCGGCGCGGACGCGGGTGAGTTCGGGGTCGGACGGGTCGATCAGCAGGACGTTGCGGTGGGCGCAGGTGACACGCGGGCTCGATACGCCGCGGGCGCGGACGTGTACGTGGGCGTGTACGAGGGCGCGTGTGAGTTCGGGGTGGGACGAGTCGACTAGCAGGAGGTTGCGGTGGGCGTGGATTGGCACACGGGCTCGATACGCGGCCAGCGTGTACGAGGGCATGGACGTGGGTGTGTACGAGGGCGTGGACGCGGGCGCGGGTGAGTTTGGGGTTGGACGGGGCGATCACCAGGGTGTCCCAGTCCTGGCCGGCCAGGACGATCTGGTCGCCGGGGGCGAGGGCGCGGCGGGCCTCGCCTAGCGCGCACGGGCTCGGCCAGGTCGCGCAGCACCTGTCGGCCCGGTAGCCGGTGGCCTCGCCGTGCGCGAGCGGCAGGTTGCTCGCGGTCCGAGAGTGGCGGGTCGTAGGCGGTCTGGGGGCGGAAGTCGGCATCCGGGTCGCGCGGCCGCGCGACCGCGATCATCTGATTGCTGAGGTCGACGCCGACCGCGCGCGGTCAGATCGGCGACGTCCCGTCCAGTCCCGCGCCGCAGCCGACGTCGGTGACGAAGGAGCCGGGCGCGGCGTGCAGGAGCCCGTCGGAACGGGCGCGCAACGACGAAGGGGCCGGGTGCGGCGTGCAGGAGCTCGTAGGAACGGGCGCGCAAGTCGGCCGTGCCGGGCGAGGTGTCGGCGGCGTCGAGGCGCCGGATGAGGTTCGGGCTGATTTCGGTTGGTCTGGACATGGACCGCAGGCTGCGACTTAATGTCGACATGAAGTCAAGCCCCGCAGCCGCCGCGCCACGCCCGGCGGGCGCGGACGCGCGTGCGTACGATGGGCCCGGTTCGGCGTGACAGGGGTGCGCGGCAGGGCGGTCGAACCGGCCCCGACCTGCGAACACCAGTTCGAACGCGTGCTAGGCTCGCGGACTTATGGGGCACCTTCTGAACGAGCCGGTCCGCGCCGAGCACGACCCGGCCGGACGGCTCACCGCGTACGAATGGCGGGGGTCGCGCTACGCCGTCGACGAGGTACTGAAGACCTACGGGACGTCCCAGGACGGCCGGGTCTACCGGGTCCGCGTCACCGGCGCCGAGGGCGTCGCAGTAGCGGAGCTCGGCCGTGACGAGGACCGCTGGCGGCTCCGGCACATCTTCTCCGCCTGACCACCAGCCTGCCGACCGACCGATCGCCGACCACCTGAGCGCAGGCCAGGCGAGCGCAGGCCAGCCCGGCGGCGGTATGGCGAGCGTCGAGCAGTCGAGTTCCGTTCGGACGATCGCCGAGCAGTCCTCCGCCAGCGAGTCGATCGGCGCACCCCCGGGCGGGAGGAGAAGGAAGGAGGTAGCGGATCGGGCTGTTTGGACGCGGGTGGATGGCATTCAAGGGGTCTCGCTCGATCTGTTGAGCGCCCGGTTCCGTCGGCAGCACTATGCGCCGCACGCCCATGACGAGTTCGCCATCGGGGTGTGCGTCGATGGGCTGGAGACCATGCGGTACCGGGGCGAGAAGATCTATTCGGCGGCCGGGAGCGTCGTCGTGATCGAGCCTGGAGAGGCGCATACCGGTGGTCCGGCCGGTCCGGAGGGTTACGCCTACGTGTGCCTCTATCCGAGCGCGGAGTTGCTCGGGGCCGTGACGGGGGCGGAGTCGGCGCGGCCGCACTTCCGGGAGCCGATCATCGATGATCCGCGGCTCGGCGAGGCGTTGCGGCTCGCCCATCGCGCGCTTCAGGCAGGTGAGGACCCGCTGGAGGGCGAGGCGCGGCTGCTCGGGGTGCTCGGCGCGCTCGTCCAGCGGCACGCCGCGTCCGGGCATCGGACGGTGATGCCCCGAGGAAGGCGAGGGCAGGTGGCCCGCGTGGTCGCCGACCGTCTGTCGGACGAACTCGTCGATCCGCCGACGCTGGCCGAGGTGGCCGCCGATCTCGACCTTTCGCGCTACCAGTTGTTGCGCGCCTTCCGCGATGCCATGGGCATGCCCCCGTACGCATGGCTCGCCCAGCATCGGGTGACGCGCGCGCGGGCGCTGCTCGACGCGGGGCACCGGCCTGCGGAGGCGGCGACGCTCGTCGGGTTCGCCGACCAGGCGCACCTTACGCGCTGGTTCCGGCGCGTCTTGGGCGTAACACCAGGCGCGTACCGCAACAGCGTTCAAGACAGCGCCCTCCGGCGCCTCGCACCCTGAGTCCTGTGGCCCGGCGGAGGTGACCCGGGGTGGACGAGGTGCGCCGTCCGGCCGGGGCGGTCTGAACGGGGGGACGTGGTGAGTCGCCGCGGCTGGGTGCTGTTCGCGCTGATGAGCGTGCTGTGGGGCATTCCCTACCTGATGATCAAGGTGGCGGTCGAGGGCGTCTCGGTGCCCATGCTGGTGTTCGCGCGGACCGCCCTCGGCGCCATCCTGCTGCTGCCGCTGGCGGTCCGGGCCGGGGGCTTCGGCGTCGTCCGCCGCCACTGGCGCCCGCTTCTGGCGTTCGCCGTGCTGGAGATCCTGGGGCCCTGGGCCCTGCTCTCGGACGCCGAGCGCCGGCTGACCAGCTCGATGACCGGACTGCTGATCGCGGCCGTCCCGATCATCGCGGTGGTCCTCGCGAGGCTCACCGGCGACGCCGAGCGGCTCGGGCCCGTCCGGTGGGTGGGCCTGCTGGTCGGGCTCGGCGGCGTCGGCGTGCTGGCCGGGCCGCATCTCGGCGGCGGCGACGCGTGGGCGCTCGGCGAGGTCATGCTGGTCGCGCTCGGGTACGCGACGGCGCCGCTGATCGCCACGAGGCGCCTCCAGGACGTCCCGAGCCTGCATCTGGCCGCGTCCTCGCTCGCGCTGGCCGCGGTCGTCTACACGGGCCCGGCGATCGCCACATGGCCGGACGAGCTTCCCAGCGGACCCGTCCTGGCGGCGCTGGCCGGACTCGGGGTCGTGTGCACGGCGGTGGCGTTCATGGTGTTCTTCGAGCTGATCCGCGAGGTCGGCACATCGAGGGCGATGGTGTTCACGTACGTGAACCCGGCCGTCGCGGTCGCCGCCGGAGTCCTTTTCCTGGACGAGCCGCTCAGCGCGACGATCGTCGCCTCGTTCGCGCTGATCCTCTGCGGCTCCGTCCTGGCCACCGCCCGCCGTGGCCCGGCCACCGTCCCCGAGCCAGGGCCGGCGCCGGAACTGGACACGGTGTCCGATGCCAGGCCGGAGTCTGGTGCCGGGACGGTGTCCGGTGCTGGGCCGGGGTCTGATGCCGTCCCCGAGTCCGGGGGGCGGGCATAGGGCCGATGGCACAT
Organism: Actinomadura rubrisoli; assembly: GCF_004349215.1. GTDB lineage: Bacteria > Actinomycetota > Actinomycetes > Streptosporangiales > Streptosporangiaceae > Spirillospora > Spirillospora rubrisoli. Next base: position 10,121 of record NZ_SMKU01000049.1, read on the forward strand.
CGGCCTAATGACGTATCGCCGTCTCGGCCGCCGAGACGACGACCGAGTCGGCGGCGGCCTTCGGCGGGGGAGGCGCGGACCTTCGGGAGAGAGGCCGCGCCTCCACGCGTCAGCGGAGTGTCACGATGAACCTGCCCGGCTTGGCGATGTTGCCCGCCGGGTCGATCGCGCGGTACTCGATGGTGTGCCTTCCCTTGCCGAGCTTGCCGTAGGTGAGGCTGTCGATGACCGTGCCGTTCTCGGTGAACAGGAATGGTGCAGTGGAGTCGGTCGGCCAGCCGAAGTAGTTGAACCAGCCGTCACCGTCCACGCGGAACTCCGACACCACCACGCCCGGACGGTCGTCCGCGCCGGTCAGTCGCATGCTGAACGGGCCGTCGAAAACGTACTCGGGCGTGCTTCCCGGACGGGTTCGGCTCTGCGTGGCCTTGGACAGTTCATACTTCACGGTCGGACGGCGTGCGTCGATCGTCCACGTGCGGGACTTGGAGCCGACACGTGCGACGAGGCGGTGCGTGCCGTTGGACAGGCGGAACCGTCCCAGAGCGATGTCACGGTCGCCGCCGCGTACACGCTTCCCGTCCAGTTCCCAACGGACGGCCGGGACGCTCCGTACCGGGTGTGTCGTCTCCGCGTACACGACGCCCTCACCACCTACTGGCTGGTCGGTCGCGGTGGTGGAAGTGAAGTCGACCGGTACGTTCGCCGGTGGGGTCTTGAGGCGGGTGTCCACCGTCCACGTGCGCGTCTGGGTGAGTGCGGCGGACGACCGGATCGCCGGGTCGCGGACGAAGGCGGTCGGGTCGGTGACCGTGGCCTTGACCGTGTGCATGCCTGGTCTTAGGTGAAGCCAGGACAGGTCCAGGTTGGACGCCTGCTTCCGTACCGTCTTGCCGTCGACCGTCCACGTTGTGGACAGCTGGTGCCCGGTCGGGTGCATCGTTTCCACCCACAGGACGCGGTCGGCACCTACCGGCGAGTCACTGGGTGATTGCGCCTGGATGAGGTTGACCTTGGCAGAGATCCGCTCGGTCATCCGTTCGCGCGCGACCTGGTCGAAGTAGTAGCCGAGCGATTTCATCATGGAATGCCGGCTTGGCCTCCACACGCCTGTGGTGCTGTAGAGGCCGCCTTCGTACCGTCCGATGGTGCCGCCCGCCTCGCTGGGTTCGCCCAGCCAGCGCCACCACTTCTTCTTCTGCGCCGTCATCTCCTGCTCGGTGAGCAGAGTGTGGTGGATGGAGCCGGGCTCCGGTCCGGTGTATGGCCCGCCAGGGACGCCCCGCTGGTAGTAGTCGTACTCGTCGTCCAGTCCGCCCAGCGAGTGGCCGAGCTCGTGCGGGGCGATGAGCGCCGACATGGCGTTGCCGCCCGAAGCCGTCGCATAGGTGCCGCCTGCGCCGCCGTAGGTGTCGCTGTTGGCGAGGGCAAGGATCTGACGGTTCTTCACGGTCGTCCCCTGGACGAGGTCCGCGTACGTCTTGCTCGCGTCAGAGTCCATGACGAGGAGGCGCTGCGGACCCTCCTTCTCACAACCGCCCCAGAACGCCATGCTCAGCGGTGTCTTGTGCCGTGGTGAGGACAGCTCGGGATCGCAGCTCACACCGGACTCGTCCGACGGGATCTCGACGGCGTACACGTTGATGTAGCTGCGGTACGACTTGAACGGCTCGATCGTCCACAGGTCGTTCAGATGCTTGGCCAGGTGGGTGCGGAACTTCGGCATGTCCGCCGCCGTGTAGCCATCACCCATGATCACCAGGTTGAAGCGCCGCGCGGGATCGCCGGTCACCTGGATCGGCACCACCGTCGCGTCCGTGGGCGCCGCCTGCGCGGGCACCGCCGCCAGGGACAGGACGATCGCGACCACCGCCCCGATCGCGCTTGCCTTACCTCTCCACATGCACGGACCTCCTCGCGGGGCGCGCACGGCGGGCGGGGTCGGCCCGGGGGGACGGCGCGCCCGCTCGTCCCGCTGATCAAGCGGGGCTGAGCTGGATTATCGCGGGCGGATCCGGCATGTCAACGCTTGTCGCGCTGCCCGTCCGCCAGCCCGCTGGAGATCGTGTGCCCGCCGGCGCGCCGCTGGACGGCCGCCGACAGCACCGGCGCGACGCCGCCGATCAACGCGCCGAGGCGCAGGCCGAGCGGCGCTACGTCCACCTCGGCGAGGTTCTTCTCAATGGCCCGGATGGTGCCCTGCGCGACGTCCCCCGGCGAGCGCGTCCCGACGCCCCGTGGCAGCGTGATGCCCGCATCGGCGAACATCCCGGCATCCCGGATGAACCCGGGGAACACCGTCGAAACACCCACGCCGTGCGGCCGCAGATCCTCCCGCAGCGCCAGCGCGAAGCCCCGCATCCCGAACTTCGTCGCGTTGTACAGGGACGCGTTCCCGGACGCCGTCTTACCGGCCAGCGACGAGACGAAGACCAGGTGCCCGCGGCCACGATCGGCCATCCGCTCGCCCGCCAGCTTCGCCATCACGATCGGGGCGCGCAGGTTCACATCGAGCGCCCGGTCGATCTCGGTGACCGAGTAGTCCGACAGCAGCCCGGACGCGGGAAGCGCCGCGTTCGCCACCACCACGTCGACGTCGCCCGCCTCGTCCAGCAGCGCCTCGACCGCGTCCCGGTCGGCCAGGTCCGCCGCGACGGCCCTGCCGCCGACCCGCTCGGCCAGCGGCTCCAGGACCTCGGCGCGGCGGCCCGTCAACACCACCCGCCCCCCGCGCGCCGCCAGCGCGGCCGCCAGCGCCCGGCCGATCCCGCCGGTCGCGCCTGTCAGCAGGACGTTCGCTCCGCGCAGATCCATGGCGCCGATGATGGCGGATCACATTCCGATCCGCCAGAGCAGCAAGATGATCGACGAGAGCACCAGCCCCGCCGTGCCCAGCGGCACCTCGCCCAGCGCGATCATGGCGGTGCAGCCGCTCGCGGTCAGGCCCGCGACGAGCACCATCCCGAACCCGCCCGACGCCCCCTCGTCCGGCGGGCCCGGTTCGAGTTCGCGTTCCCAGAGCCCGAAGTCGTCCTCTGGCATGGGCCACTCCCGAAGGTCGTCCTTCGGATTATGCGGCCGGACGCCCCGTTCCGCGAGAGGGCGCGGTCACACCGGATTGGACGCTAGGTCCGATACCCCCGTGCGGGTGCGGACCGCCCGGGATCGGTTGCTAGGCTGCGGAGAGTCTGGGGGAACAGTCATCGATTCGCAACGTTTCCCAGGTTTGGCTTCGTAACCGAGGTGAAGGGGTCCCCACCGTGAAGAAGCTGCTCATTCTCGCTGTTGTCGCGCTCGGCGGCTTCGCTGTCTGGCGCCGCCTCCAGCAGGACCGCGCCGAGCTCGACCTGTGGACCGAGGCCACCTCGTCCGACAGCTGAGACGCCGGCGGTAATCCCGCGGAGAGCGCACGTCCTACTTCGAGGGAGGGCCCGGCGTGAGCGAAGCAGCGACGATCACCATCGCCTGCCTCGATCTCGCCGGGACCACTGTCGCCGACGGCGACACCGTCGAGACCGCCTTCACCGAGGCGATCGCCGCCCTGGGGATCGTCTCCGGCACAGCGGCCCACGAGCGAGCGATGACCCGCTTCCGCGAGTCGCGCGGTGGCTCGAAGATCGGAATCTTCCGCTCGCTCTTCGACGAGGCACGCGCCCAGGCCGCGAACATGGCCTTTGAACGGTCCTACGACCAACTGGTCAACCGGCGCGGCCTGCGTCCCATACCCGGTGCCGATGACGCCATCGAGCGCATCCGCGGCGCCGGGATCCGAGTGTGCCTGCTCACCGGATTCGGCCGCCGCACCCAGGCGGGCATCCTGGACACCCTCGGTTGGTGGGACCGCGTCGACCTGACGCTCTGTCCCGAGGACGGCCGCGGCCGCCCCTGGCCCGACCTCGTCCTGATGGCCGCCCTCCGCCTCGGCGCCGACGACGTCCGGCACATCGCCGTCTGCGGCGACACCGCCAACGACATGCTCTCCGGCCGCCGCTCCGGCGCGTCCATCGTCGCAGGCGTCCTCACCGGCGCCCACGACCGCCCGCGCCTCCTCGCCGCCGGCGCCACCCACGTCCTCCCGAGCGTGGCCGCCCTACCGGACCTGATCCTCTCCGGCCCCCCGACCCCACTCAATGACGCGCTGACCGCCGACCACGGGTAAGCTTGTCGCGCCCCCAAGGGGCCTTAGCTCAGTTGGTAGAGCACCGGCTTTGCAATACTCCCAGGTGAAACGGTGTACGACCAGGGTTTGTCCCAGGTCGGCCGTATCGGTTTTCGACCAAGCCGGTGCTGAAACTGGGGCCCCTCGTCTCCTGAGAACAGGAGACGAACGTGGCGCCCCTCCTCGATCCCGACGCCCGTGCCGCCCGCTTCCACGCCCGGCTACGCGCCCGCCGCCGGGCCCGCCGAGCCGCATGGCGCGAATCAGGCGGCGACCCCGCCATCTTCGCCGACATCATGCGCGGGCACGTCAAGACCGGATACCTTTTCTACTACGAGGACGAGCCCGAGCCCGCGATAATCGTCTTGTGGGACGTGTTGTCGATGTGGTGCTAGAGCCAGGCGCCCCCGTTTGTGAAGCGGCAATCTGCGGCAAACCCCCCACGCCAGCGGGGCCACCTGGGTAGAACCTGGAGGCATGCCCGCCCCAATCTCGTCATCGGTACAGGCGGCCCGGCAGCGTCTCGCCGATCAGCTGAAAGAGCTGCGGGAGGACGCCGGGCTGTCCGGCCGTGAGCTCGCGCGGCGCGCTGGCTGGTCAGCCGGGGTTGCAAAAGTGTCCAGGATCGAACATGGGCATCGGCCGATCTCCATCGAGGACCTTCGCAGATGGTGCGAGGCGTGCGGGATATCCGAGCAGCGCACGGCCGAGCTGCTCGCCGAGCTCCGCGCCGTCGCGGGCATGTGGGCAACGCATCGCCAGCTCAATCGTGGTGGCCTCAAGGGCCGCCAGGAGCAGCTCCGCGACAAGTACTGGCGGGTGCGGCGCCATCGCGTGTACCAGACCAAGGTCATTCCCGGCCTGCTCCAGACCAGAGCCCTCACCACCGCGTACCTGACGCAGGTGCGCCAGGAGCAGGGCCTCGCCGTCGACGACGTGGACGGGGCCGTCGACTCCCGGATGGCGCGGCAACGCTGCATGGAGCGCCCGGATGCCCTGTGGCTGTTCCTGCTGGAGGAGGACGTCCTGTGGTACCGGCCCGCCCCCGCCCCGGTGCACCGCGAGCAGCTTCAGCACCTGGCCGCGGTGATCGGACGACCGACCGTGGCCCTCGGGATCATCCCCCGCGACGTCGACCGGCGCGGTGTGTCACCGGACGAGTCGTTCACGATGTCGGAACTACCCGACGGCACGCTCGTCACTGTGGAACTGGTGTCCGGCGACCTCACCCTCACGCAGCCCTACGAGACACGGCTGTACGCCGAGGCGTGGGACCGGCTGTGGTCCCTGGCGGTCCATGGTGACGCGGCGCGGACGCTCATCGAAGGGGCAGTGGAAAGCCTCCCTGACGAGTCTTGACGGCCGGACACCGCCGGGCGAGGGTCGGGACTTGACCTGATCCCCGAGATGACAGAGGTGCGTGGTGGGCAACCCTGACTTTGTGGGCGGCGGTGGCTCCGGTGACGAGGAGTGCCCGGCCGTACACCGTGATCCGCTCACTGGCGGCTTCTACCTGGTCGGCCGCCAAGTGACAGATCCCGACGTCCTCAGTGGCCTTCGTGAGCACCTGGCGATCGCCGCCGACGAGGCGGTGATCTGGCAGCCCGCCGAGATGGCGGACGTGCTCGCCGAGGCCGCCACCGGCAACTACGCGCAGGGGCGGCAGGGGCCGGGGGAACCGACGTTCCGCGAGCTGCTCGCCCGCACGCAACGCAGCGCGGTGCACCTGGAGATGCGCGACACCTACGAGCCCGACCATCCCGGGTTCAACGATTGGCTCCAGGGCGGTTCGGGGCGCGTCGACCGAACGCCATGGACATCGCTGGTGGAGGAAGCGACCGCGCGGGGTGTGAAGATGCGGCGGGCGCGGATCGTGTCAGAGCCGCCCACGGATTACATCCGCTGGGAACACATGATCACTGACGTCAACATCGCCGCGGGCGAAGACGTGCGGTGGCTGCCCCGGCGGCAGGCCGCCGACCTCCTGCTCCCGCACGCAGACTTCTGGATGTTCGACCACCGCATCGTCCGGTTCAACTACAACGCCGGCGACGGGACGAGCCTGAAGGCGTACGAGTTCGCGTCCGATCCACGGCGGGTCGCGCCGGTGGTGGCGGCGTTCGAGATGGTGTGGGAGCGGGCGATTCCGCACGAGGAGTACAAGCTGGGCTAATCGTCGAGCTGGGTAGCGGCAAACGGCGGCAAACCTCTGGCCTCGCAGATCCGGTCGGTTGGACGCTCTGTATCAGGTGACACAAAGCGTCCAACCGATCGGAATGAGGTCCCGACTATGAGCACGGTACCGGCCGCGGATGACGTCGAAGCGCAGAAGATCGAGGCGCAGAAGACAGCGCTTCGCGCGGAATTCCCGGCGTGGTCGATCATCCACACTCGGGATACGGGGCGGTGGTGGGCGACGCGCGGGCCGCTCGTTCGCGAAGACCTGAACCAGGCCGCGGCGGCCGACGCCGACACGCCGGACGGGCTGCGGTCCAAGCTCCGGGAGCTGACCGCCCCCAGGACGCGGGATGGCCTGTGACGCCGACACAGCACCTGGACGGCCTCGCCCGAGTCCTCCCCGCCGCTGGCTGGTCGACCCGCCCGCGGTATGAGGAGATCCCCGTCCTCCTGCGTGTCTTCTCGCCCTACCTGCCCGCGTTCGGCGAGAGCGTGTGGGTGAAGCCGGGTGTGGGCGGAGTGCCGTGGTTCATGTCCTCGTCGGGTGACCCGATCGCTCCGTGTCATGACCTCGTGGGAGCGGTGCAGGGCATCGCCGACCGGCTGGGCCCGATCGCAGAGGCAGCGCGCGCCATGGGGCAGGAGGGCCCGCTGCGGCGACTGGTGACCCGGATTCAGCACGCGATGAGGAGGTCACATGTCATTCGATAAGCCCCGTAAGTCTGATGTGCCAGGCGATCTAATGGCGAAAATGTACGGCCCCGTAAACGCTGTGTACGACGAGATGCGCGCCAACGCCCCGCTAGTCGTCGCGAAGTGCGTGAGCGGCCGCGGCGAGCCTGCCATCGAGGCGCGCCTGCGCGTCAGTTATCGGGCCGAACCGACACGGACCATCAAGTGGGACAAGGGAGCGCAGTGCTACGTGTGGGTCGGCGGACCCGATGATGGCGCCGGGCTCGGCCGGGAACCGCGGCAGGTGGCCGAACGGATCGCGGAGGCGCTCGGTGCGCCGTTCTCTGCGCCTCCCGCCAACTAGAGCCGGGGCGGCGCCGCCGAGGGAAGTCCCCGAACTCGACCGCGCCGCCCCTTGTCAGACGCCGCGGCCCCGGCGTCCGCTCTCAACGCCTGCAGGCGGGCCCGGGGCTGTGGCCCGTCCGAGCGCGTGACGAAACCGCCCGCCGCCTCCGCATCAGGAGGAGACGGGGGGTTCGGCGTTTGGACTCGCCCTGGCCGTTAGCCGGAAAGGCGCGTGTATTCGCCCTTCTTGCCCTCGATACTAGTAACCGTCAGGCGCTTTCCGTCTGAGGAGACTACACCGGTGACGGACGCTCTGCTTACCCCACAATCGAGGTTGATCCGATAGGTTCGCTTTTTCTTCTCTTCCTTATAGTCACCCGTGCAGCCTGCGTATTCATCTTGCAGGGCCACTGTTCCATCGCTACGAAACTCGACTGTTTCGCCGTGCTGGCCACGGCGCCATTTTCCGGTGATGGGCGCTGAACCGTTTGAACAGGCAGGAATCAGTAAGATCGTCATTGCGGTTGCGGCGAGTAGGCTGCGACGCACGGGGGCCCCTGAGTGTCGGTGGCAAGGCTCCCGCAGGTTCCCCTACTGGACGACGATCCTCAACAGGATCGACTGAACTGTTAACCCGGCGAGTCCGCTTGCGCTCTGCCTCAGTGGGAGACGCCCCCGCCCCTCCACCCGGGAGGAATGGGGACGTTGTCGTGACCGGCCTCTCGAAAGGGACCGGTTGCCCCGTCCTTTGAGGGCGGCCTTACATTCGGTGGCCGCGGACCGGTGCGTCGTCCGGTGTCTTGTTGGGGACCTTCCAGACGCCGAGCGCGACCAGTGCCGCGGCGCCGATGGTGACGAGTTCGGAGGTGTCGAGGGTGCGGTCGTCGACGGCGGCCTGGACGGTGGCGAGGACCGGTGCGGCGGCGGCGATGACGCCCTTCCAGTATGCGCTGATCCGGAGCTTCTTCATGTTCCCCTCCTCGGGGGTCAGTTGACGCGGAGCAGGATGGGCCAGGTCTTCGGGCCGACCTGTCCGTCGGCGGTGGTGCCGCCCCACTTCTGGACGGCGCGGACGGCGGCCTCGGTCTTGGCGTCGTAGGTGCCGGTGATGCGCACCTCCAGGTGCGAGCGGGCGAGCAGGAGCCCCTGCACCGTTTCGACGTGCTCGCCGGTCGAGCCCTTGCGAACGAGCGGCAGATCCTTCATGAGGTCCTCCATCCAGGTCGAGGCGGTCGGCCCGCCGCTGTAGGCCGGGCGGCCGTACCCGGCGATCACCGAGGCGTCGCGGACGCGGCGGCGGCAGGCGTCGGAGGTGTTGCCCTCGATCGTCTGGACGCGGCCGCCGCCCAGCACGCGCTCGATGACGCCGACGTGGTCGATGGCCCCGATCGAGTCGGAGGCGCCCCAGTCGAAGAACACGATGTCGCCCGGCTTGGCCGCATTGACCTCGGCGACCGTGCCGACGCGCCACCGGCCGGCGCGCTGGAAGTCGGAGGCGTGCCAGACGGTGTATGCGCGGTCGCCTCCCAGCAGCACGGCGGCGGCGTTGCCGGAGTGCCGGGCCCAGTAGGTGACGGCCATGTCGCACCACGACGCGCGGAGAAAATCGTCCCCGTGCCTGCCCGCGTACTCGCGGGTGATGGTGTTCGGCCGGCCCGTCATCCCGATGGATTTGCGGGCCTGGTCGAGCATCTGCGCGGCGGTGCCCATCAGGCACCGTCCCTGCGGAACGTCCCGTCGGCGTCCGCCGGGCCGTAGAGGTCGGCGAGGACGGCCTCCTCGTCCGGCTCTGTCGGTCCCGCTTCCGGGTCCGGGAGGCTGATCGTGGCCATGGGTTCCTCCTTTTAGTTGACGATGGCGATGATCACGGTGGCGGCCGTTGACGCCAGAGCCGCGGCGATGGTGACGATGAGGGCGAGGATCGCGATGGTGCGGCGTGACCGTTCGTCGAGCTGCGGCTTGGTGACCTGGTCTCGCTCGACCAGGTCGACGCGCTCGTCCAACTTCGCGACCTGCCGGGCGAGGTCGTCGAGGCGCCGTTCGGACTGCTCGCCCCGCTGGAGGACGAGGCGGACGTCTCCTCGTAGTTCGGCCAGGGAAACGCCGACCTCCCGGCGGAACTCCGACAGGGCGAGGGCTGCGTCCTGGTCGCCGGTCATGCGGGCGCGATCTGGGTGTCGGTGGTCGGTCCGCGCCAGCGGAGCGCGCCGGCGGCGGTGGCGTACAGGTAGCCGCCGCCGCTGCCGGCCGCGGGGGCGCCGCTGCGGCCCTGGATCCACGTCCCGACGTCAGCGAGGATTTCGAGCTCTCCGGATGTCCACAGCGTGATGCGGTTCTGTGTAGGGGTGCCGCCGCCGAGTGCTGTGGTCTGTGCGGTGCACGCCTGCCCGGATGGTTCGATCTTTGCTTGGTACTCGGCGCGGGCGCCGGGCGACGATTGGCTGTGCAGGGAGGCATACCAGCCGCCTGACTCGACGTTGGCGGTGGCGGGGGTGGCGGCGACGGCGCCGGCCTGGTGGGTGGAGGCCATCACCAGGACCGTGTAGCCGGTGCCCTCGGATGCCAGGAGCCGCGCGGCGGGCACTTCGGGGCCGGTGAGGTAGAAGGTGATGGTCCGTGAGGTCGGGTCGATTTCGATGCGGTCGTTGCCCTCGCCCACGGTGAGCATTTGCGCGAGGAGCCGCGCGAACTTCACGCGCGAGCGGGCGGCGGTGAGCGCGTCCTTGACGCCGTTCTCCAGGGCCGCGAACCGGGCGGCCCAGTCGTCGGGATATTTCGGGGTGCCCATGGTCAGGTGGTCTCCTCTTCCTCGGCGAAGATCAGCCGGGCGACGTCGCCGGCGGAGCGGGTTTCTGGGGTGACCTCCAGGCCGACGACGCGCCATCGCACGCTGAAGGTCGGGCGGCCGTCGGCGTCGAGGGGGAACCAGTCGTCGGCGATGGTCAGCCGCGCGTAGCCGCCGAGCCGGTGCGGCGAGATCGCTGTCTTGGCGTCGAGGCGGATGGTGGCCTGGGGGACGCGGATCACTCCGGAGCGGGTGTCGCGCCACCACCGGGCGTAGGCGTCCAGGTCGGTGACGGTTCGGGCGCCTTGGTAGTCGACGGTGCGGTCGAGGTAGGGCCATCCGGCGGCGATCATCGGGTCCGCGGTCTGGATGTTGGACAGCAGCGGTTCGGAGTCGGCGGCGAGGTCGTCGCTGACGGCGTCGCCGCGGGCCCGCCACCGGGTCGCCGCGGTCGTGGCGTCGGACGGGTAGGACCAGGACAGGACGTTGCCGGGGCGGGTGAACCGGTGGTCGGTGGTGTCCTGGCCCAGGACGGGCGCCGCGGCGAACTCCCGTACCCGGCCGGCGTCCCCGTGGTAGGTGCGGATCATGTACTCGAACCCGCCGTCGACGTTGGCCAGCTCGGCGAGCTTGGCCCCGTAGGTGTTGCTCTCCGACGCCTTGTAGGCCGCGTTCCGCAGGACGCCGGACGGGACGCTGGCCGTGGTGAGGCCGATGGACGCGGGCCCGCCTGCGGCCTGCATGTGGCCGACGAGGGCCGTTGAGATGGTGGTCTGGTCGACGCTGGTATAGGTCAGGTCCGCCCAGATCTCTCGGTGGTCGAGGTAGGACTCCAGGGACGCCCCTTGTAGCTCGACCGAGATCCGTCCGCGCTCGTCCCCCGACGGCGTCGCGGTCCACAGCAGGTAGGTGCCCCACAGGTCACGGGCGCCGCGATAGACGTGCACGACGGTCCGGCCCGGCCCGGTGTGCCCCTCCTCGGGGAGGGGGGCGGCGATGCGGCGGGCCTGCTCGGCGACCCGGCGGTTCGGCACGGGGATCGTGGCCTTGAACGCGCCGGGCTGGATGATGCGCCGGTCGAAGCTCACGCCGGTCAGGGCAAGGGTGGCGATCGGCCGGTCGGTGAGCAGGTCGGCGAACTCATACCTCCACGCGGCGGCCATCAGGCGCGGTAGGTCACGCCATCGAGGCCCAGCCAGGTGTGAGCGACGAAAGCGAAGACGGCGATGACGCCGTTCGGGGAGATGTCGATGCGCAGGACTCGTTCGGTGCTGGTGGTGCTGGCGTCGACGGTGGCGCCGACCACGGTCGCCGGGCGCACAGCGGCGGGCATGACGGCGGGCTCGGTGGTTCCGCCGCCGACAACGATCGTGCCGCCGATCCGGCCCGCGAGCTCGATCCGGTCGCCGACGCGCCGGTACTGGGCACGCCCCCCGGATCCGCCGTTGTGGGTGAATCCGGCGTTGAGCGGGATGTCGGTCCATGGGGTGGTCTCGACCGGGGAGGTCCGCCACGCGGTCCCGTCGTGGACTTCGATGACCTTGGTGTCGGTGCGCCATACCTGCTGGCCGGCCCACGGGGAGGTGATGACCGCGTCCCGGTCGACGGCGGAGGCGACGGAGATGACGTCGCGCCAGCGCCACACGGTGCCGTCGTGGACCTGCCGTCCCCCGCGGTCCAGCCGGAACACGGTCAGACCGGCGTAGGCGGTGAGGGTGTCGCGGTCGGCGACGTCCTTGACCGGGATGGTCCCGCCGACCGCGGAGGTCCACACCCGCTTGTCGACCCGCTGAGCCGCGAAGTTGATCCCGCCGCCCCCCGCCGAGGCGCCGGCGGGGACGGTGACCTCCCACAGCAGCAGCGACGAGGCGGGGAGCGCGGTAGCCGCGCCGGACGCCTGGCCCTTGAGGTAGACGACTCGGCCGTCCTGGAAGCCGGAGGAGTCGTAAGGGTTGTCGCGGAGCTGGAGGATCGCCCGGTCGGTGCGGGCGACGCCGGCCTCACCGTTGGCGAAGGTGAGGTCCTCGTTGGCGTCGACCGTGACCGGGTACTGCCCTTGGAGTCCTCCGGAGGTTCCGTCGACGAGCGCTTGGAACGGGGAGATGCGGGCGACCATCGCCGACACCGCGGTGAGGTTGCAGGCTCCGACGGCGGGCACGATTCCCGATCGGCGGTCCGCCCAGGCCGCGCCGGGCCCGCCCATCAGGACGCCCAGGCCGAGGCGGTGATCCTCGGCGGTGATGCCCGATTGCTGCGCCAGCACGCGCACGGTCATGTACAGCTCCTCATAGGGTGGCGTCCCGCCAGGTGATGTCACAGCTCGCGCCGCCGCCGTAGGTCGAGGCGCGAAAGGTCAAGGTCTGGATGCCGGGGATCAGGGTGAGGTCCTCGATGGGCACCGAGGCCGCGGTGAGGGTGTTGAACCGGTCCGCGCCGTCCAGTTCGACGCTCCCGTTGGCGGTGTCGACGACGAGGGTCTCCCCGGCGACCAGCGGCACATCGAACCCGATGCTGCGTCCGGTCTCGACCACCGTCAGCCGCGGCCCGGTACATGGGCCGTAGAACGTCACGACCGGCGAGGTCGGGGTGTCTCCGCCGACCTCGACCGTGCGGACGCCGGTCTCCGACGCCGTCCCGTAGTCCAGCGGGTAGGTCAGCGGGTAGATCAGACCGGCCCCGGCGGTCGGCTGCGGGATCGACACGGTCTGTTCGGCCGGTGCGTAGCGGCGGGGGTCGGAGGCGGTCCACTGGATCGTCGCCGTCCCCCGCCCGATGCCGGCCTGCCTGTCGTTGGGGACGATGCGGGACGTCAGCGTCGCCCACGTCAGGAGCGTCTCGCCGCCCTTGGCGCGGATGACCAGGGCGCGCTCCTGGCCATCGTCCAGGAGCGCGGTCGCTCGCCGGAGCGCGGTGACCAGTCCCCCGAACTCGGCGGGGGAGGGCGCGGAGATGCGCGCGGACCAGGTGATGACGCGTTCCTGTGCGAGCTGGCGTCCGGGCCATGCCCCGTGCCGGTCGGGGCGGAGCACGCTGCCGGAGTCCAGGCCCGGGGTGTCCTCCCACCCGGTCAGCTCCAGCCACCGGTACGGGGTCCCGGAGCCCAGCAGCGTGCCCGCCCACTCGATTTGTCCGTCGCGGGTGATGAGGGCGCCGGGTTCGGCGGTGAACTGGGCCTCGGCGTCGAGGGTCTCGACGGTCATCCGCGGGCCTTGGTCAACATCAGCAGCTCCTCGGCGGTTCCGCGCGCGGACCCGCGCTCGGCCTCGTGGTAGTGCTCGACGTGCAGCGCGGCCGAGCAGCCGTCCCCGCCGATCCGGGCGCCCTGCGCGCGGGCCGCCGACAGGTCGACCGACGGGGCGGCGACCGCCGCACGGGCCGGCGTGCGGATCTGCTGCGCGGTGGTCGACATCTGCGCCGTGACCCGGGCGAGGTCGGGAATGGTCTTGGCCATGCCGAGCACCAGGCCGTCACCGACGTTCCCGCCGATCCCGGCCATGACCTGAGACGGGCTCTTGATCTTCAGGGCCCTCTTGATGGCGCGGGTGATCGCCGCGGCCATCCGCTTCATCTGCGCGGCCAGGGCCTTCTCCTGCCCCTTCAGACCCGCCAGGAATCCGCTCGCGGCCTTGCGCCCGGCGTCGTAGAGGCTGTCCGCCGCGGTGTCGCCCAGGCCCTTGGACACCTTGTCGAGATCGGCCTGGACGGTGTTGACCTGGTCGACGGCGGACTTGCCGCCGGCGGCCAGCGCCGCGGCGAGCGCGCCGGCCTGTTCGGGGCCGGCGTCGAGGATCTGCCGGAGCACGGTCTTGGACAGGCCCGCCTTGGACAGCTTGGCGATATTGCCCGCGAAGGTCTTGAGCTGCGCGAGCCGGTCGCGCATGCCGGTGATGGCGGCACCGAACCCGCCGCCCTCGCCCAGGTCCACGCTGGTGATCGCGCCGAACGTGGCAGCGTTCGAGGCGATCGTCTTGCCGTACTCCTTGGCCTCGGCGACCTTCGCCAGGAGCTTCGCGCGTTCCTTCGCCAAACCCTGGAGCTTGGTGTTGGACTTCTTCAACGAGGCGAGGAGCCGGTCATCGACGCGGGTGTTCTTGCCCTTGAACGCCTTGGCGATCAGGGACGCGGTCCGCTTCGTGGTCGCGGCGACCTTCCCCGCGTCCGAGGAGGTGAGGCCCCCGTGCAGGCCCTGCATGATCTGTCGGCCGATCTTGCGCATGACCTTGGACGGCGAGGCGATGCCCAGGACCTTCTTGACCGGTCCGGGGATGATGGAGTCGATCAGTCCGCCGATCCGCGACTTGATCGAGCCCGCCATCGACTGGATGCCCGACCACAGCCCGGACAGGAGGTCGCGGCCCGCGCCGTAGAGCAGCCGGCCCAGGTTGCCGAGCCCGGACAGCAGCCGCGGCGGGAGGCCCCGCATCCAGGCCGCCAATGCCAGGGCCTTGCCGACCGCGGCGTCCTTCATCCGCCCGAACCAGGCGGCGACCCGGCCCGGGAGCGACGAAAGCCGGCCGACACCGGAGATCAGCACGGAGACCTGCGACTTGATCGCCGAGACGAGCGCCGACCAGGTCCGTTGCGCGAGGGCCTTGATGCCGCGCCAGATCAGGCCCCAGATCGCGCCGAACAGTCCGCCTGCGGCGCGAAAGACCACGCCGATGAGCTTCATGTTTCCGGCGACGATGCTTTTGAGTCCGCTCCATACCCGTTGCCAGTCGCCGGTGAAGATCCCGGCGAAAACGTCGAAGACGCCCTTGAGGATCTTGAATACGCCGCTCCACCAGCCGATCAAGGTCGAGATGAAGAGGCCGATCACTTGCAGCGTCGTCGGACCAAAAATCCGGCCGATAACTCCAACGATGTCCAGCGCGCCATCTACGATGCCCGCAGCGGTTCCTACGGCATCGCCGATTCCGGTCGACCACTTCTTGACAGTGTCGCGGTTTTCGTCGAGCCATTTCTTGGTCCCACCGACCGCGCTGCCGACCGTGTTCCCGACCTTCGACCAAATGCCCTTGGCCTTCTCGACCGTGCTCTGGTTGTCGCCAACCCACTTTTGAAAGAAGGTGTTTGCCTTGCCGCCGAAACTGGTGAGCCCGGGGACGACCTTGCCACCGAGGAAGTCGACAAGCTTGGACTTCACCGACCGCTGGAACGTCGTCAGGTTCTGGCTCGCCGTGTCGTGCAGGGTTTTGCCCATGCGGTCGGCGGCGCCTCCCGTCTTCCCCAGCACATCGCCGGTCTTCGCCAACGATCGCAGAAACGCCGGAATGTCCTTGACGTTGAGGTCCTCCATCGGAGTCCCGAAAAGCACAATCGCGCTCTCGGCCAGCTTCGCCGGGTCTTTGATCTTCAGGAGGCCCGAGACGATCGATTGGAACGCCTGCGTCCCTGCCTTGCCGCCCTTCGCGAAAGCGCCTTGCACCTTCGCTTGACTCAGACCGATACTCTTCAGGCTGTCATCGACTGCCTTGTCGCTGGACGCGATTTTGAGAGTGAGCTCCTTGAAAGCGTCACCGGTCTTGTCTAGCCCGAAGGCGCCCTTTCCGGCTGCGGTGACGAGGACGTTGAAAGCGCGCTGGCCCTTGATGCCGATCTGATCCATAAACGGGCCGTACTCATCGAGCGCGTCGACGAGATCCTCGCGCACGGCGGCGGGGACCCTCTGAAGCGCGACGGTGAGCAGGTCCATGCCCTGATTGGCGTCCTTGACCAGACCCGTCCGGACGAGCTGCCCGACCACCTGCATGGACCGGCCGACCTCGATCTCGAAGACGTCGGCGAGGTCCATCGCCTTGGCGGTCATGGACCGCACGGCGTTGCTATTGGCGTTGCGCATCCCGTCGATGGAGGTGATGACGGCGCCAACGGCCTCGGTGACCTGGCCCATCTCGGCGCCATAGCCGCTGTTGTAGAGGGCACCGGCGATCTTGCCGAGCCGCTTGGCCTCTGGCCCGAAAGCCCCCACCTGGGCATTGAGTTTGGCGGTGGCGTCCTGCTTTTCCATCGCGCCGGCCAGGCCGACCATGAACACCCCGCCGACCGCGGCGCCCGCGGCAAGGAACGGGCCCGCCTTGCCGAGCATCCCGGCGAGCTTTCCGCCGAGCCCCCCAAAACGGCTTTTGGACTCGCGCTCGGCGCCGTCGCCCATCTCCTCGCCGGCGTCCTGCCCGGCCTGCCGCGCCTCGGTCTCGACCCGGTCGAGACCCTGGCCCATGCCGCGCGCGGCCGCCTGCCCGGCTTCCCGCCCGCCGCGCGCGGCCTCGGACTCCATTCGGTCCATGGCGCGGGTGACGGTCTGTGCGTTGGCGTTCCCTGCCTGCTGGAATGCCTGCTCTTGCCGGGTCAGGCTGCTCCGGGTGCTGGACTCCAGCCGGTTCATGCCCTGCTCGGCCGTCCGGATGGTGCCGGTGAAGCCGCGGTCGTCGAGCGAGATCCTGCCGACGAGTTCGCCCAGGTCCAGGGCCAAGAGGGATCACCCCCTCGGTTACTCGTAGGGTGCGGGCTTTTGCTCGTCCTTGTCGGGCGGACGGAACCGCCGGGACAGGCGGGTGTCGGCCCAGAACAGGCCCTCGACACGGACCATCAGCCACTGGAAGGAGCGGCGGCGCAGGATCCCGTCGGACACGTCGATGCCGTACTCGGAGTGGAGATCAGCCTGGATGAGGCGCCACTCGGCTAGGACTTCTTGGACCGTGAAGCCGGCTTCTTGGCCGCCGAGGTGCTCCGCGCCCTCGTACCATTCGTAGGTGCCGGTGACCGGGTCGAACGTGCCGCAGCCGCGGACGCCCGGCGGGAGGCCCGATTCGGGGTCGGTTCCGCCGAGCCGAGGGCTTCCGGGTCACCACCGGCCTGCCAGTACTGCTCGGCGACGGTCTTGTTCTGCGTCGTCCAGAAGAACACCGTCATCGCGGCGTGCCCGATCTTGGCCCACTTCACTTTGTCGGAGAGCATTTCGTCGAAGGTGTCGCCCAGCATGCGCTGGTAGAGGAGGCGTTCGTCGCCGTCGTCGAGCTTGCCGACGTCGACGTCTTCCTCCTTCTTGGCGCGCTCGATGGCGTCGACGAGGCGTTGCGCCCATAGGCCGTCCTCGCCGGACACGCCGTCGATGATGTAGGGCTTCCCGCCGATCGGGAGCGTGATCGTGTCGTCGAAGAACTCATCGAGTTCGGTGAACGCCATCAGGCGACCGGGTTCGGGACCCGGGCCAGCTTGCCCTGTCCGTCGATCTTGCAGGTGGCGACGTCGAGGGCCTTGGCCTCGCCGCCCTCTGGCTCCCATGAGATGGTGCCGATGCCCATGTACGCCTCGGGGCCGCCGTTGCGGTCGTAGTAGCGGATCTGCATGGAGCCGTCCGCGCCGAACTCCTCAGACGCCAGGCGCAGGGCCTCCTGCCCGGGGTCGTAGACGCCCGTGCTGAAACCGATCTTGCGGCCGACCTTGATCTCCGCCCCCCAATTGATCATGGTTTTGGTCTTGGAGCCGTACCCGTCGGAGTCGTAATCGTCGTCCTCCTCCAGGTTGTTGTCGCGGGCCGGCTTGAAGTCGGTGACCGCGCGGACCTGCGTCCACACCGGCACCGACAGGGTGCCGGTGTTGACGTCGACGCGGAACTTGCGCGCGAGCGTCGAGACCAGCGGCTCGGAGGCGTCCACCGCCGTGAAGGTGTACCCGCCGGCGAGGGTCTGCGTGGTCGTCCCGTCGCCGATGACGACCGACACCGCGCCGGCCGCGTGTGCCGGGACGACCGCGCGCAGCAGGAACGCATTCTCCGCGGTGAAGGTGACGGCCGGGGTCCCGCCGATCGTCACGGTCGTGACGGTATTCAGGTCGGTCCCGGTAATGAGCACGGTGTTGCCGCCGGACTTGGGCCCGGTGTTCGGCGCAATGCCGGTAATGCTGAGCGCCATGCGCTGTCTCCCCTATCTCAGTCGGGCCGGTTCGCCGTCGGGCGAGCCGCGGTCACGTAATAGTTGTCGGTGCGTTCGTAGCGGCCCTGCTCGTCCTGGCCGAGCGGAGCGGAGGACCGGCGATAGATGAGCGTCGTGGCGATCTGCGCTGGGCCGGTGCCCAGGCGGAGCATCTCGGCTCCGTGCAGCTCGTCCCAGATGGCGTCGGCGAGGTCGTCGACGGCGTCCGGGGCGGGTGCGCGGGTGCGCATCTGTACGGCCTGGACCACGTCGGCGAGGCCACCGGCGCCCTCGGTCTCGGGGTCGCCGTAGGCGACGAGCGCGAGCGCGGTGTCGGGCAGGTCCCCGAGCGTGCGCAGGAAGATCGGTGGGAGGCCGTCGAGGGGGTAGGCGCCGGTGGGCTGCCAGCGGGCGAGGCCGCGCTCGTCCAGCTTCTCGGCGAGGCCGACGAGGAGGTTGCGGGTCCAGCCCATCAGGTACCGAGGGCCCGGCGGATCTCGGCGCCGACCAGGGCGAGGATGACGTCGGCCTCCTCGCGCATCGGGTCTTCGAGGTACTTGGCTTTCCGGCCGTCGTCATGGCGGAGGTTCAGGTCCTCATGCTGCCGGACGGCGTATGGGGTGTCGTAGGACACGGCGGCCTCCAGCGCGGACGGGTCGACGGAGGCGACGCCGGACCGTTCGAGGGTGGCCTCCTCGATCGGGACCTGAGTCCGCGACACCTGGAGCAGGTGTTCGGCGCCCAGGGCCAGGCCACGCACGGCGCCCGCGCGCTCGGCGTCGGTGAGCTGGCCGAGGTTGATCGTGTTCCGGACGCTCATGCGCACACCGCCTCTAGGTGGTCGGGGGTCGGCAGGCCCGGCGCGGTGTGGTCGGCGATGGCCATGGCGATCACCTTCCGGCCGCCCGGCAGGGTGAGGCGGGACCGCGCGGGCACGTTGGTACCGGGCAGCATGTAGACCGTGGTGTCGCTGACCGTCCGGTGGCCGTCCGCGCTGCGGAGATAGCGCGTCTTGGCCTCGACCAGCGCCCGCACGCCCGGAACAGGGGCGGCGTAGACAGCGCCGGTCGCGCCCTCGCCCTCGTACGGCTCGATGACGACGCGGTGCACCAGAGCCCACCGGGGGATGGTGCTCACCAGATCACCGGACCGTCCGCAGCGAGGCCGGCCAGGCGCAGCACGTTGTACGCCTGCGCGCCGAGGTCTCCGACGCTGCCCGACCCGGCCGCCCCGGACGCCGCCCGGGTGACGTTCACGGACCCGATCGCGGCCGAGCCAGCCGGGGACGCGATGCCATGCTCCTCGCCGTTCTCGATCCGCCATGCGGCTTGTTCGAGAGTGGCCTCTTTGAGCGTGGCGGCGATACCGGCGTCCGTCGGGAGGCCCCCGGCGTCGACGGCGTAGATCGCGCATTCGAGCGCCAGGTCGACGTCCCGGGACGCCCGGTCGAGCAGCCGCGCCGCGCCGGCGGGGACGGGCTCGGGGTCGAGGAAGCCGGTCAGTTCCGTAACGGTGGCGTAGGCCATCCTCGACCCCTCCCTACTCCTCGGGGAACAGCGCGACGAGGTCGTCCCGCTTGAGCCCAGCGAGCTCGTCCTCGGTCCTGCCGTTGGCCAGGGCGTGGGCCCGCCATGCCTTCTCCGAGGCGTTGCGCGCCGGACGCTGCGAGGCGTCGGCGTCCCGCTCCTCGGGCCGGCCGATGAGGGTCCAGTTGTTGAGGTGGTCCAGCCGCGGCGACCGTTCCTCGCGCTCGACCTCGTCGCCGGTATTGGCGTTGCGGTAGATGAACATCCGGGGAACCTCCTCAGGCGACGTCGACGCCCTTGATCAGGACGGCGCGATTGGCGTCGAGGGTCTTGGTCCCGTACAGGCAGTCCACCGAGATGACGTCCTGCTTCTTGTTGATGTCGTAGTCGTAGACCACCCGCAGCCCGAACCCCTTGTAGTTCGCAATCGCGGCGTTCTGGGCGCCCTTGGGCAGCGCCAGGGGACGCGTGACGAGCGCGAACGCCGTCCGGTGGAACCCGACGCCGACCTCGGTCGTGCTGTTCCCGGAGGTCTGCGCGGGGACGGCGATGTTCTGCGTCATGTACGGGTCGAACCCGTACACCCGGCGGCCGAGGTTGGCCTCGCGGAGCCCTTCGGTATCGCCGCGCGCGTCCGCCCGGGAGAACAGGTCGTCGGCGAGCCAATCGGCGGTGGTGATCGGGCCGAGCACGACGCGCCGCTCGGTCGTGGGGACGTTGGCCTGGTTCAGCTTGCGACCGGCGTCGATGGCAACCTTGGGATTGGTCAGGGCGTACTTGTTGCCGCCCGCCACAACACCGACCTCCGCCGTAATGTCGTCGCGCAGCGCCAGGACGTCACGGTCGACCTTCTGGGAGATGGCCTCCATCGCCGGATTGAGAAGCTGCTCGGAGAAGTCGGCGATGTTCAGCGTGAGGTCCTCGGAGGTGACCGCGAACGACACGTCGGCGAAGTGATTCAGCGTCACCGGGATGCCGGTCTCGGTCGCGTTCTGGACGGTAATGCCGGCCGCGCGGTTGAACTCGTTGGCTGTGAACTTCGGCGGCTTGCGGACGGTGATGGTGTCACCGACCGCGGAGACGAACTCGTTCTCGTAGTCACGGTGGACGAGGTTGGCCATGACGGTCGACTCGTACAGGTTCGCCAGCGCCGCGCGGGCGATGATGTCGGGGGTGAGGAAGGTGTTGGCCACGGTGGTGGGCCCTCCTTGCGGATCTAGGACCGCCGCTGTTGGCGGGCCTTGCGGAAGTCGTCCACGCTCATGGACGAGGCGTCGTTCTTGCCGCCGGTGCCGCCGGCGAAGTCCCCGCCGCTACGGCTCGGCGGCGACTGCTCGCCGTTACTGGCCTTGAGCTTGGGGTTGGCCTCGACGGCCTTCTTGATCTCGGCGGCGAGCTTGGTCGCGAAGTCCTCGGCGGCCGGGTCGAGCTTGTCGACGGCGGACAGGAACGACCGGGAGTCACCGAGCGCGCCCGGGTCGGCGCCGTGCTTGCCGGCGTTCTTGTAGACCGCCAGTTCGACCAGCGCGGCGCGCGTGCTGCTGCGCTCCTTGGTCAGCTCCTCGGCGAGCTTGGCGGGGTTGGGCGGGGCATCGTCGGTCTTGAGGCCGAGCGCCTTGGCGATCGCGTCGAGCGTGCCTTGATGCTTGGTCTCAAAGTCCTTGGCCTTGGTGCGGTGCCCGGCGGCCTCGCCGCGGGTATCCCGGATGAGCTTCTGAGCCCATGCCGGGAGGGACGCGACATCGCCGCCCAGGCTGCCGTCCTTGTCGCCCTGCTGCGCGGTGCCGGCGTCCTGGCCAGTGCCGCCGCCCGACGAAGCCTGTCCGTCGTCCTGGCCGCGCTGGTCGTCGTCCTGGTCGCCCTCGGTGCCGGTGCCGCCCTGGTCGCCGTTGCCTCCGTCGCCGCCCTCGCCGTTGCCGCCGGCGATGAGTCGGATGGGGAGACCGTTCTTGCGGTAGCCGATGATCGCGCCGGGCGTCGTCGACGGGTTCTCGTACATGCGGGAGCCTCCGGGGTTCTCGCGGTGGTGGCGGCCGGGCGCCTGGGCCCTGGCCGGTGAGCGGCCCTCCGCTCCAGGCGAAGGGAGTCCGGTAGTGGTCGCGGTGCCGCACGTGGCGTGACAGATCCATACGGTGATTCGCCATGACCATGAATGCGCGATATGCCGCGGTGGCGCTGCTGCTCATGCTGGGGGCGACCGCGTGCGGTTCGGAGGGCGGGACGAGCGCATCGTCGGCCAGGCCCTCAAAGTCCTCATCGGCCCAGGCGCCGAAGCGGGAGGCGCCGATCGAGACGGGCATCCCACCATCGCCGGGTGCTCGCGCCCGCGCGGCCTACCTCGCGGCGCTGCAAGCGATCGACCCGGAGATCGTTCACGGCAAGCCAGACAAGGCGATCGACCGTGGCCGCAACCAATGCACCTCGGTCAAGAGCCGGCCCGGCGATCGGGCGTACCTGCTGAAGACCACAAACATCCGGTTCACCGCACCGGGACACTCACAGGGGTTCGGCGCGGCGAAGGCTCAGCGGATCTTGAAGGCGGTGCGCGCGTACATCTGCCCCACCTACTAAATGTTGTCCGTAGTGTTGACAACACTTGGAGGGCACTTTAGTGTTGTACTTAACACGGACAACACTCAGGAGGACAGATGAACAAGGCGACCGTCACCCAGACCATCACCTTCAACTGCGGCCACACCTTCACCTACGCCCTGCCCATGGGGCAGCTCAGCCTGCCCCTCGCCCACGGTGCCGACGTCACGTGCGTCGACTGCTGGAACACCAGCGGATACGAGGGCTTCCGCCTCGTGGTCGCCGTTGCCAACAGCGACGAGCGGGCCGAGCTCGTTGCCGAGACCGAGCGCACTGACGGTGCCCTGTTCGGCCTGGCGCTGTCCGAGGTGCCCGCCCTCGACGGTGGCCTGTTCTCGGTGGTGGCCGCGTGACCGGACCCACCCGGTACCTGGACAGGGCGCAGATCGGCGCCCTGTTCGGCGTGTCCGCGCAAGCTGTAGCCAAGTGGCAGGAACGTAGCGACGACTTCCCGGAACCGGACGGCGTGCTCGGTGACCGCGAGCTGCCGGGGTGGCTTCCCTCGCGCGTGGACGAGATCAGGGCATGGCATAAGGCCCGTCCGGGACAGGGAGCGAAAGGGACACGGAAGCCCGGGAGCGGGCGGCGCCGTCAACCGGAGTAGTCGACTTCGGCCGTGCTGGCCTTGGAGTAGCCGCGGATCCACATGCGGGCGAGCGCGCGATCATGCGCGCGTTCGGCGTCCGGGTCGTGCGGGCACACGGTGATCGGCTGTCCGGCCTCAGCGGCGGCTCGACCAGCTTGGAGGGCCCGGATCATCACCACGGCGCCCGCGGCGTCGGTGGTCATGCGAGGAAGTCTCCCCCACCGGACTCGCGGAGTCTACGGATCGCGCCGGAATCGCCGATGAGCTGCTCTTTCCACTCCGCGAACGTCATCCGTCCGTGCCGGTCCCACCAGCCCTTGAGCTCGTCGGAGGCCCAGCGGCGCGCGTAGGACTCCGGGCCGGAGAACAGCCGGACGGGGTCGATGCTGTGGGCGCGGCCCTCCGGGGTGACGAGCTGGCCGCGGGTGGCGTTCTCGGCGGCGAGCCATTGCCGGTGAATCAGGTCCTTGTACGAGGCGCGGGCGAGGTCCTCGAACCCCTTGCCGCTGTACCCCTGCTCGCGGAGATCGGCGATGGCGCGGCCTCGTCGCTGCGTCTCGATGGCGATGCCGTAGACCTCGGCGACCGCTTCCTCCTCGGGGATGCCGGCGGCGAGGAGTTCCTCCATGCGGCGGCCTTGCTCGTCCTGCCGCTGCTCGCGGCGCCGCGCGGCGCGTTCCCGGTTCGCCACGCGGCGCGCCTCGGCGGCGCGGGCGAGGGCGTCGCGCCGGTCGATCTCGGCGGCGACCCGCTCGAACTCGACAGGATCCTCGCCGGACATGAGGTCCATGAGCCGCTGTTCGAGCTGCTCGTTAGGCAGGTTGCGCGGGTCGGGGCCGGGCGGCCTCTCAAGCTCGGGCTGATCCGGGCCGGGGCGCCGGTCGTCGACGGGCGGCCGGTCGCGGTCGTCGACCCGGCGCGTCCGGGACGGCGGGCGGGCGGCAGGGCCTCCGTCGAGGGTGGGCTCGGTCGGCGGGCCCAGGTCGCCGGCCGGGTCGGTCGGACCGCCGCGGCGGGGCGGGATGTTCCCGGCGCCGGGCTGCTCACGGTAGCGGAGCCGCTTGAGCTTGGGGTGGGCGGCGAGGTGGTCGCGGAGGTCGGCCTGAGCCTTCCGCACGTGGGCGTTCGCGGCCTTCTTGGCCTCCGGTGTGAGGGTGGCCTCGGCGCGTTCTTTCTGCCTCCTGATGCGCCGTTCGAACTCACGTTGACGTTCGCGGGCCTTGTGCCCTTCGGGATCGGCGGTCGGCCGGTCCGGCAACTTCGAGATGCCCGGGAGGTAGACGGACACCGAGTGCCGGCAGTTGGGATGAAACAGGCCGCGTGACCTGGCGTCGTCGAGGGTGGCGTAGACCTCCACCGTCGTCATGACGCCGTCGCGCGTTGGATGCTCGACGCGGATCTCCAGCGGCCCAGCGTCGGTGCGGAGGATCTTGCCCTCGAACGGGCGGCACTTCGGGCACTCCTGCGGCGCGTTGGAGACGAGGACGAGGTTGACGCCGATGGAGTCGAGCCGGTCGACCTGCCCGGTCGTCGCGGCGCGTTGGGCGTTGGTCCTGGTCGCCATCTCGACATAGGAGGACAGACGCCAGCGGCGGCCGGCCCGATCGGTGAACGACATCAGCCCGCGGTCGACGAGGCGCTGCCACGCGGCTTGTGCCGCCTGCCGACGGGTCTGCGCGCCGGTGAGGATCCGCGCGGCGGCGGCGGCCTGGACTGACCGGAACGCGTCCTCGACGTTGCGGAGCACGTTCCCCGTGACCTTGCCGAAGTCCCGATGCAGGGCGGCGGCGAGGGCCTCGACGAACCCCGTCCCGGACCGCTCGCGCGCGGCGGCGCGGGCGGCCTGCCCGATCCCAGAGCGGGGGAAGAACCGTTCGGGGAGGCCAGCGGTGGCGTTGCTCCAGCCGTGCCGGTACGAGCGCGCCAGACCGTCACGAAGCGCCGGGCCGGAGTCGGCCTCAAGGCTGGCGATGACGGCCTGGGCGCCGCGGCGCAGGGCCTGGACCGTGGTGAGCCGCTGCTCGGCGGCCGGGGAGTCGAGGTCGGCGTCGAGGTGGCGGGCGACCAGCCGGACGAGGGAGGTCTCGGCCTCGCGGTAGATGTCGGCGACGCTCGCCGCGATGCCGTCGACAAGGTCGGCGTCGACGGCCACCGGCGTCTACTCCTCGCCGGCACGCGCCGCCGGCGGGCCGTCCGGGTCTTCCGGGGTGGGCTCGGCGGTGCGGATCGCGTCGGTCATTCGCTCGATGGGGTCGGTCATGCCGCCGGCGTCGGCGCGGATCGCCTCGACCTCCGCCATGATCTGGGGCTCGTCCCAATCGGGGTGCAGCATCCGGACGCGGACCTCAGTCGAGGCGGCCTCGGCGCGGTTGATCAGGTCGAGGGTCTCGGCGAGGCTCTTGGGGTCGACGGCGACGCCATCGGGCCACTCGATCGCGGGTCGCTGCGCGGTGACCCTGGTCTTGTAGACGGCGGCGTCGACGGCGAGCAGGGCCTCGGCGAACCGGCCGAGGCCGGGCCGGGCGTAGGTGATCTTCCGGCCGCGGGTGGTGTAGGAGCGGCGTTCGCGCGCGACGACTTCAGTGGCGGTCGCGGCGACGTCGCCGGCCTCGCCGAACGTCTGGGTCGAGTACCCGCAGCCGCGGACGATCTGCGCCGTGAGGTCCTGCGCTGTGCCGGAGTGCTCGGCGACCCGGATGGCGAACTGATGCGCGGAGATGTCCATCCGGCCGCCGTCCTCGTTCAGGACGTCCAGTGCCTCGTACACCTCTTGATCGGGGTCGAACGCGGCGCCCTGGCCGCGGCCCAGGTTCTGGAGGTAGCCGCGCGGCACCACCAGGCGGGCCTTGCCCACCCGGATGTCACGCATCCACGCCGAATACGTCTCGTCGAGGCTGTCCATCAACCGCATCGCGGCCGGGGAGAAGTCCGAGCGGCCCAGCGGCGAGCCGCGGAGCAGCCGGTTGGGGCGCACGTTGGGGATGTGCTGCGCGGTCAGCCCGGCGTACCCGGTGGGGATGGCGCCCTCGGCGTCGACCAGCGCGGCGAACGGTTCGGTCTCGGGGTTGTCGGCGAGCGGGCGGGCCTGGCCGAGCCGCTCGCCGGTGCCCTCGTACAGGCCATGCAGCACGCGGCCCGGTTCGTGGCGTTCCAGATACCGCCAGACGCGCCCGTGCTCCTCGTGGACGATCTTCCAGAACGTCACCGCGCGCAGGATGCCCGCCTGCCACTCAGGGACCGCCACGTCGCCCGGGAGCGCGTCGGCGATGGGATAGTCCGAGATGCCGGTGTTCCAGGAGACGCGGAGGAACACATCGCCGTAGGCGGCGGCCAGCTCGGCGGCCTCCAGCAGCACCGCGTACACTCCGCCCTCGGTGAGCAGCTCGTCCATGCGCTCTTGGGTGTTCGGGTCGTCGCCGATGACGAACGCGGGCGGCTCGGACATCAGCAGGTCCGCGGACGTCGAGGCGATGTCGCCGGCGATCGGGACGTGGAGGCGGGAGTCGCGGAGCTGGTTGCGGGGCGTCGGCGATCCCCAGAAGAACCGCGCGACCCTGCCGACCAGGCCGCCGCGGTACTGGCTCGGCCGGTCGTAGTCCTTGAGGTCCAGGCCCGGCATGCCGCCGGCCGGGGAGTACAGCGCGGCGAGCTTCTCAGGGTCGCCGGAATACCAGGTACCGGCGTCGCGGTAGAGCCGGTACGGGGTATGGCACGCCGGGGGCGGCCACGGGATGTCACCGGTGGGTAGTGGCATGTCCTCACCTCCCCCGCTGGTCGTTCGCGAGTGCCGCGAACCGGGTCATGTGGGCGAGGCGCTCGTACTTCGTGGGCGTGTCGTGGCCGTCCCATTCGGCTAGCTGGTCGTCCGGGGTGACCTTCGCGACGTGGGCGAACAGGTCGACATCCTCGGGCGCGATGTGCCAGGACATCTGTCCGGCCGGGGTGTGGACGTAGACGACTGCCCAGTCCGGCGCGTCGGGGTCGGTGTAGGCGAGAACGGCGGGGTGCTGCGTGGCGAGGTAGGCGACCAGCGCGGCGCGCTCACGGTAGACGCCGTTGACGGTCTCGGCGCCGGTGGCGTCGTCGTCGAGCCACAGAATGCGCGTGTGACCGGCGTGCCCGTGCACCTGGACAACATGGTCGAGGCACTCCCACGCCACGGTCGAGGGCATCTCGCCGCGCCATCGGACCGAGACAGCGCCGTCGGGCCAGAGCACGCCGTCGGCGACGAGCCCGACCCCGGATACGCCCGTGACGTCGGTGGCGCGCGCGAGTTGGAACCGGCGCGGGGCGGTGTCAGGCATGGGCCGTCCTTCCGTGGGGCTTGCCGGGTCCGACCGCGCGTCGCCCGCGCGGCCGGGCCGGGAACGGGGGGCCGCTACGCGGCGAGGGTGAGGCCAGCGGGCAGCAGGGGACGCCACGCTGACCGGGTGGTGTGGACGGCGTACCGGAGCATGTCTGGGCCGTGGTCGTCGACCTTGAGGGGCGCGTCCTCGCCGCGCTCGGACGCCTTGTCGTCCCACGAGTAGCCGGCCATTTCGCGGGCCAGCTCGACACACGAGGCGTGCACGCGCAGGGCGCCGAGGGCGAGCAGCGAGGAAACACTCCGGATGCCGTCGAGGACGGCGTTGTTGCCGAGCTTGGCCGTGATCCCGTCGCGGTAGAGCTGCACGCGGAACGAGGCGGCCGAGGGATCCACGATCGTGTACTCGGGGGCGACACCGGTAAGCGTGGTGGTCGGGATCGGGACGGTGCCGAGCCACTCGCGGAGCCGGTGCGAGTACTCGACGTCCGAGAGCTGGTGATGCTCGCGCCGGGAGTCCCAGCGCCATTCGCGGGTCAGGTACAGCAGGCCATCGGAGCCGACGCCGAGCGTCCCGGCGTGGAACGGGTTGGTCGTGCCGTAGTCGAGGGCGGTCGCCAGCCATCGCGTGATCGGCGGGAGGTCCTCAACGATGTGCCGGGCCTCGTCCCACGGGTAGACCGCGCCCTCGGCGAGGACCCACTCGCCGAGGACGTTGCGGCGGTAGAACAGGCCGACGTTCTCGGCCTTGACCTGGGCGACGTACTCGGCCGGGAGGGACGGGTTGTCCTCCAGCTTGAACGAGAACCGGTGCAGGTCGAGCCGGTTTCCCTCGGCCGAGCGCAGGACAGCCCCGTCGCGGGTCATGTGCAGAGACGCGCGCGCGAGGTAGTCCCGCATCAGCCAATGGTTCGACCCGGCCGGGTTCGTCGT